>NZ_JAMPNR010000015.1:0-219682 GCF_028479485.1 Providencia sp. PROV209
AGTTTGAATATTGCCCATGATAGGGGTGTTGGCTGCGCTCGCTCGTCCTTGTCACATACTTATGTATGCTCCAAGGGACTCACTGACTTGCCACCTACCTCTAATGCGAAATCTTTAGGATTTATGGTTTGAATATTGCCCATGATGCATTCACCTTATTGCATATTCCTAATGCTTGAATAGAACGTAATAAACTAATCGCTCAAAAAATGACTTAATTATGGAGATAATTGAATTAGTTAAGTGATAAATTTAAGTTATAATTCAAGCATCGAGAGTAAGACTGGTAACACTATTAATTAAGGGCTAACGATGTTTGGTTATCGTTCAAATGAACCCAAAGTGCGTCTAATGACTGACAGAATGATTATCCGTTTGGCCTATGAACGCGATAATTACCGACTAGCGGACTATTACAGTTTAAATAAAGAATTTTTGACGCCATGGGAACCAACCCGTGACAATTCCCATTTTAACCCCTCTGGTTGGAATAATCGGTTACATGCGATGAGTGAAATGCATCGTCAAGGTAGCGCCTTCCATTTTGTATTACTGGATAAAGACGAAAACGAAGTCATTGGTGTGGCAAATTTCAGTAATATTTTACGAGGATCATTCCATGCCTGTTATCTGGGGTATTCACTGGGGGAAAAATGGCAGGGGCAGGGATTAATGTATGAAGCGTTAACCCAAACCATCCGATATATGCAAAAAAATCAAGGGATACACCGTATCATGGCGAACTACATGCCGCATAATATGCGCAGTGGTAATTTATTGGCGCGCTTGGGCTTTGAACGTGAAGGCTATGCAAGGCAGTACCTTGAAATCAATGGGGAATGGCGTGACCACGTACTCACTGCATTAACGGACGATACGTGGAAATCGACTAAAGCCTAAACATTTACTCTACAATCGTAGTCAGTCTAGCCATCCGCTGTTAAACTGCTACGATTGTCTTCTTTTAGTTTAGCTATCATGAATTTATTAAAATCTTTGGCAGCAGTCAGCTCGATGACGATGATGTCTCGAGTCTTGGGTTTCATCCGTGATGCCATTATTGCCCGTGTGTTTGGTGCGGGGGCTGCTTCCGATGCCTTCTTTGTTGCCTTCAAACTCCCGAATTTGTTACGCCGAATTTTTGCAGAAGGGGCGTTTTCTCAAGCGTTTGTCCCGATTCTTGCGGAATATAAAAACCAGCAAGGCGAAGAGGCGACACGAACGTTTGTCGCTTATATTTCGGGGCTGCTTACCTTGGTTCTGGCAGTTGTTACGGTTATCGGGATGATTGCTGCGCCTTGGGTCATTTATGTTACTGCGCCAGGCTTCACGACAGATGCTGACAAATTTGTACTGACGACGGATTTATTACGGGTGACATTCCCGTATATTTTCTTAATTTCGTTGGCTTCGCTCGCGGGTGCGATTTTGAATACTTGGAATCGTTTTTCGGTACCCGCATTTGCCCCCACGTTACTGAACGTCAGTATGATTTTCTTTGCAGCCTTTGCGGCACCGTATTTTGATCCACCAATTATGTCGCTGGCATGGGCGGTATTAGTGGGTGGTGTGCTGCAATTAGGTTACCAATTACCGCATTTAAAGAAAATTGGCATGTTGGTATTACCGCGTTTGTCATTCCATGATAGTGGCGTTTGGCGTGTTATGAAAATGATGGGACCCGCGATTATCGGGGTATCCGTGGCGCAAATCTCATTAATTATTAACACGATTTTTGCTTCATTTCTGCAATCAGGCTCAGTGTCATGGATGTATTATGCAGATCGCTTAATGGAATTGCCGTCAGGGGTGCTGGGCGTAGCGCTTGGAACCATTTTACTCCCATCATTATCAAAAAGTTTTACCAGTGGAAACCACCAAGAATATCGGCATTTAATGGACTGGGGTCTGCGCTTGTGTTTATTACTGGCTCTACCTTGTGCCATCGGATTAGCGATGTTATCGGAAGCGCTGACAGTTTCACTTTTCCAATATGACAAGTTTACTGCCCATGACTCTTTGATGACCCAGTATGCATTGATGGCGTATTGTGTGGGCTTAACTGGCATGATTTTAGTGAAAATTTTAGCACCTGGATTTTATTCTCGTCAGGATATCCGTACACCTGTGAGGATTGCAATTGTCACGCTGATTATGACCCAGTTAATGAACTTAGCTTTTATTGGTCCAATGCAACATGCAGGTTTAGCGCTGTCTATTGGGCTGGCTGCGTGTTTTAACGCTGGAGCGTTATATTGGCAATTACGCAAGCAAGATATCTTCCAACCACTGGCGGGTTGGCGTGGTTTCCTTGTGAAGCTACTTATCGCATTGGCGGTGATGGTTATAGTGTTATTTGGCGTGTTGCACTTTATGCCACCGTGGCAAGACGGCAATATGCTGATGCGCATGTTACGTTTAATCGGTGTCGTGATTATCGGGGCGGGTAGCTATTTTGTGGCACTGTATGTGTTAGGTTTCCGTCCTCGTGATTTTATGAAACGCAGTGTTGCGTAATTTCACTTAACAGGTATTGAGTTGCTATAGATGCCAACAAACTCCCCCCTCAACAGAGGGGGAGTAGACAATTACTGATGGTACGCACTTTCACCATGGGTGGTAATATCCAGCCCATCACACTCTTCTTCAGGGGAAACCCGCAAACCGACAAGTTTATCCGCTAATTTAAAGGCGATGAATGCCACTACGCCTGACCACACAATCGTCACGGCAACACTCTCAAGCTGAACAAAAACTTGATGAGATAACGTGACGCCGTCACGGTAACCTAAGCCACCAAGCATGGTTGATGTAAATACTCCAGTCAATATACACCCTACAATCCCGCAGGTACCGTGGATACCAAATACATCACAGACATCATCGGCTTTTAGCCAACGTTTTAGGACCACAACACCCCAAAGCCCGATCACGCCGCCAACAACACCGATAATTAATGCGCCGATCGGTCCAACCGTCCCCGCGGCTGGTGTGATTGCGACTAATCCGGAGATACAACCTGAGCAGCTGCCGAGCATGGAGGGTTTTCCACGAAGTACCCATTCTGCAAAGGTCCATGAAAGGATTGCGCCAGCTGTCGCAATGATGGTATTGATAAATGCGAGTGCGGCAATGTTGTTGGCGCTGCCAGCAGAACCTGCGTTAAAGCCAAACCAACCAATGTACAGGACTGCCGTACCCATAAACACCATTGGTAAGTTATGGGGTTTTAACACTACTTGGCTGTAGTCGTTACGTTTTCCGAGTAAATATGCACCAACGAGTGCGGCAACTGCGGCATTAATATGCACAACAGTTCCACCAGCAAAGTCCAAAGCGCCGTCATCTGCTAACCAGCCACCTTCAGCCCATACCATGTGCGCGATAGGAACATAAGAAAAAGTAAACCAAATGACGGTAAAAATGAGCAAAGCTGAAAAACGAACTCGCTCACCTAACGCTCCGACAATTAAGGCTAACGTGATCACGGCAAATGAGCCTTGGAACGCAACATGGATATATCGGTTGATGGAGCCCGATAAGTCATCGATAGACATCGCGTTTAAGAAAGTTAATGAACCGTCCCCAAACACTTTGTTTCCCGCAGTGAATGCGAGGCTATAGCCAAACACAAACCACAAAATAATCACTACGCTAAAAATCAGCATGACTTGAGTGATCAGCGATAATACGTTTTTACTGCGTAATAATCCCCCATAAAACAATGCGATACCGGGTATGGTCATAAAGAAGACTAATGCAGTACAGATCAACATAAAGGCGTTATCTGCTTTATCAACGGTATTCACTTCCGACGCATAGGCGGGAAGGGCTAAAGCGCTTAAGGCAAATAGTGCGGTGGATAACCAAAATCGTCTCATTGTACGTCTCCCTTATAGTGCGTCATCGCCCGATTCGCGCGTGCGAATACGGACTGCTTGTAGAAGTTCAAAAACAAATAGCTTTCCATCTCCGACTTTGCCGGTATCTGCGGTACGCATAATGGCATCAAGGGCGGGTTCCAATAGGTCATCGCTAATAGCAATTTCCATTTTGGTTTTAGGTAGAAAACTCACTTCATATTCGGCACCCCGGTAAAGCTCCGAATGACCTTTCTGCCTGCCATATCCTTTGACTTCACAGATGGTCATTCCTTGAATGCCTAGCTCAGTAAGTGCTTCTCGAACATCTTCTAATTTGAACGGTTTAATAATTGCGATGATGTACTTCATAAATCCCCCTGTCTTTTTGAAAAGGCAAAAGAGATAAAGCAAGCATCATGCCAAATGTTAATTTTTTGTTTTTTTAGTAAGGAAGGCGCTAAATAGAGAGAATAATGAGATATTGCTCACCAAATAAGTGCAAACTTAAGGTAAGTTACAAAAAAAATGTTCAAAAAGAGTGCAAATTAGGCGACAAAAAGTAAAAAGCCCACCGAAGTGGGCTTTAAGCAAATCAACGGGCTTACATTCTTTCGACGGTTTCAATACCGAGTGTATCGAGACCCACTTTTAAGGTTTTTTGTGTCAATAATGCCAATTTTAAACGGCTTTGGCGTTGAGCATCGGTGTCTGCGGACAGAATAGGGCAATGTTCGTAGAAACTGGAGAACAGTCCTGCTAAGTCATATAAATAAGCACACATGACATGTGGAGTCCCTTCACGAGCAACCGTTAAGATAGTCTCTTCAAACTGCATCAAGCGTGTTGCCAGCGCCATTTCGTGTGGCGCTTCTAACACGATAGGTAGAGTTAAATCCGATTCGGTAATATCGGCTTTCTTAAAGATAGAGGCAACACGGGTATACGCATATTGCATATAAGGGGCGGTGTTACCCTCAAATGCCAGCATGTTATCCCAATCGAAGATATAGTCTGTAGTACGGTTTTTAGACAGATCAGCATATTTGACAGCCCCAATCCCGACGACATTCGCCAGATTCAGTAATTCGTCTTCCGCCATATCTGGGTTTTTTTCACGGATCAGCGTTTGTGCGCGTTCAACCGCTTCATCTAATAGGTCGGAAAGGCGAACTGTACCGCCAGAACGTGTTTTGAATGGCTTACCATCTTTACCTAACATCATTCCAAACATATGGTGTTCAAGCGCCATTGATTCAGGAATATAGCCCGCTTTGCGGACGATAGTCCAAGCTTGCATTAAATGTTGATGCTGGCGGGAGTCGATGTAATACAAAGAGCGATCGGCATGCAACGTTTCATAACGGTATTTGGCACAGGCGATATCGGTAGTCGTATACAGGAAGCCACCGTCCTTTTTCTGAACGATAACGCCCATCGGTTCGCCTTCCTTGTTTTTGAATTCATCAAGGAAAACAACAGTAGCGCCTTCGCTTTCTACGGCTAAACCTTTGGCTTTAAGATCAGCAACGATACCCGGTAGCATGCTGTTATACAGGCTTTCACCCATCACATCGTCTTCCGTCAAGGTGACGTTTAAACGACGATAAGTTTCTTGGTTCTGTTGCATGGTGATATCAACCAGTTTACGCCACATTTTACGGCAGTATTCATCACCAGATTGTAATTTTACGACGTAACCGCGAGCACGAATGGCAAAGTCTTCGTCTTCATCGTAATGTTTTTTCGCTTCACGGTAGAACTCTTCGAGGTCTGCCAGAGCCATATCGCTGGCATCTTCATTTTGTACTTTTTCTAAGTAAGCAATCAGCATACCGAATTGCGTACCCCAGTCACCAACGTGGTTCGCACGAATCACTTTATGACCGATAAATTCTTGAGTACGCGCGGCAGCATCACCAATAATCGTTGAGCGTAAGTGACCGACGTGCATTTGTTTTGCAACGTTAGGTGCGGAATAGTCAATAACGATAGTTTCAGCTTTGACGGGAGCAAGACCTAAGCGGTCGCTGGTCAGTGCTTTTTCTGCGTGAGCCGCAATCCACGTTGGGTCGATAAAAATATTGATGAAACCGGGACCGGCGATTTCAACTTTAGATGCAATACCTTCGAGATCTAATTGGCTAACAATTTGCTCGGCCAGTTGTCGGGGAGGCATGCCCATTTTTTTCGCTGCGCCCATCACGCCGTTAGCTTGATAGTCACCGAATTGCGCTTTGGCTGATTGACGAACAAGGGCGTCACAGCCTTCTGGAGCTCCCGCTGCTAGCATTGCAGCACTGATTTTATCTGAAAGAATAGCCTGAATATTCACCGGATTACCTTAAATAACGAACATAGTTACCGCATTGTGCCATTTCATGGGCGTAACTAAAAGGTGGAAGAGAAAAAACGGCAGGTTTTATACCACATTTTGGGGGAGTCGTGCTACAGTCTGCCGCTTGTTTCGCTTTTTATTATCCCTGCTTTTTATTGACGCAGGGGGGTCAACGAGAGTCATGTGAATGTTAGATTTCGATAAAATCCCACAATTAAACGATTTATGGTGTGACTTACCACAGTTTGAGCAAAATCTGCTGGCGATGGCACAGACTTTAAATGTCTCCCTGACAGATTATATTATCGACCATATTTCGGTACGCTGTCATCATCAGGCAACGGCAGAACGCTGGCATGAGGGATTGCTACAATGCGCTGAACTGCTTTCGGATAATCTAATTAATGGTCGTCCTATTCGTCTTTATGATTTGAAAAAACCAATTCAGGTGGCTGGGCAGGATGTCTATATTATTGAGCTGCCTTTTCCAAAAGATAAAACCTACCCACAAGAAAGTTGGGAACATATTGAAATGGTAATTGATGTCGCACCAGAAGCACTTGCCGAAACGGCTCGTCGTTTGTTGCCAGAGTCACTACCTGAAGGTTACTCCTATAAAGTTAGTCAGCCGAAAGGTCAGCAAGAAAGACTGCCAAATCCGACTTTGGCCGTGACAAACGGCTTAATTACTCTCAAATATCACCCATTTTCCCTTAGAAACATCGTTGA
Organism: Providencia sp. PROV209; assembly: GCF_028479485.1. NCBI lineage: Bacteria > Pseudomonadati > Pseudomonadota > Gammaproteobacteria > Enterobacterales > Morganellaceae > Providencia > Providencia sp. PROV209. The sequence continues at coordinate 6,928 of NZ_JAMPNR010000015.1, forward strand.
AAGCGAAAAATAAGTGATGCAATTAACGTTATTGATCATTACTCAGATATAACTCTAAACGGTGTGATATCACGCAGATAACATTTAATAAAAAATGGCATAGTTAGTTGAATGTCTAATAAAAAGCACGTTTTGGCCCTCAATTTTCAGCTCTTATTCTACTGAGCTTATGACCATTTTGGAGATCTTCATGGCGAAACTGGAAATTTGCTGTTTTGGTATCGAATGCGCCCAAGTTGCGCAAGAATATGGTGCAGATCGTATTGAACTCTGCTCGGGGGCAGCGGATGGGGGATTAACACCCAGTTATGGTTATTTAAAACTGGCACGCGAGAAACTTCATATTCCCGTTCATCCAATCATTCGTCCACGTGGTGGGGACTTTTGCTACAACATGAGCGAATTTGATGTGATTCGCGAAGATTTGCAGATGATCAAAGAGATGGGGTTTCCCGGCGCTGTGGTGGGGATCTTGGATCCTGAAGGGCGTATTGATGTTGAACGCATGCAAACTTTGATGGAAATAGCGGATGGTATGGCAATAACTTTCCATCGTGCTTTTGATATGTGTATCAATCCGTTATTGGCTTTAGAACAACTCAAAAACCTAGGTGTGGCACGTATTTTAACGTCCGGTCAGCAGCAAAGCGCTGAATTAGGTTTGCCATTACTCAAAGAGTTACATGAAAAAAGTCGTGAAATAGATGGTCCAATCATTATGGCTGGTGCAGGGGTTCGATTGGCTAATCTGACCAAGTTTATGGAGATTGGCTTAACTGAAGTGCACAGCTCAGCAGGTAAAACCGTTCCTTCCAGTATGAGTTATCGCAAGGCGGGTGTGACCATGGCATCGAACAGTGAAACCGATGAGTTCACGCACTACTGTGTGGATGGACCCACGGTAGAAGCCATGATGGACTTTATTTCAATCACGGAAAAAGTGCCGGCATAAGTCGTAAATTCAGAATAGGACTGACTGAATTTATGATAAGGAGAGTTAAGATAGGGAGGTTAAATACCTCCCCGAGGTTGATGACAAAGAGGGATAAAAACGTGGTTTTTCCCTCTTTGTGTTATCAGAGGAAAATCAATAAATTGATTTTCCTTGTTAATTTTACAACCCAAAAGAGCCATTTCCAAACCTGATGGGTTTGCCCATGGTCTGAGGGAGGTTAAATACCTCCCTTTGTTTTTAGATTTTTTTACACTGTAAAAACTAAAAACGACTGAATGAATTTTAAGGAAAAAATCATGCTGAAAAAAATTATCTTAGCGTCGTCGCTTGTTCTATTCACTATCTCCTCATTTGCATTTTCATTAGCTGAAAAAGAGAAGCATCAAAGGTATGAAACGGAAGTTTCCTCTCAAGTCTCGGCATTAAATAAAACGTGTGGCTCTGAGATTAAAGTGAGTTTTGATTGGTCGACCTTCACCAAAGAGCAACTCGATACCATCGGTATTGATGGCTATAGCAAAGAGATGCTTAAGGGGATAGCCAATGTCTGTGAACACTCTGAGCTCGCAAAACAATCAGTCGGTGAGAAAATCAAAAATATTACCTATTCCTATACAAAACCTAGAGTGATTGAATTGAAAGAGGGCTCATTATCGCTAGGCATGGATTTTGATGCGGCGAATGATACTAAAGCGGTAGAAGAGTATTTGATGAATAATTTATAAACTGGAATACCGTTGTTCAAATAAAAACAAAAACGTCCGAGAATTGAATATCAGCTCTCGGGCGTTTTACACATAACGGTATTAAAAACCGTCACGGGGTCTATTTTACGGTTTTTTCGCGACTAAGATCGCTCGTAAAGGCGCGGGATAACCTTCAATCGTTTTGGTACTATCATTAGGATCTAAAAACTCAGCTAATGAATCAGTTTGCATCCAATCGGTGCGGCGCTGCTCTTCTAATGAAGTGACCGCTTGGTCAACAATGCGAACATCCACAAAACCACATTTTTCTAGCCACACTTTGAGCATTTTGGCGGAAGGAATAAAGTAAACATTGCGCATCTGTGCGTAACGGTCGCCAGGGATCAGGCATTGGAATTCATCACCTTCTACCACTAAGCTCTCTAATACTAATTCCCCCTCACTGACTAATTGGTCTTTCAATTGCCATAAATGATCAAGCGGGGAACGACGATGATACAGAACGCCCATAGAGAATACGGTATCAAAGGCTTTCAATGCGGGGAGTTGCTCTATACCTAAAGGGAGTAAATGTGCGCGTTGATCATCGCCTAACAGCTTTCTTACGGCTTCAAATTGGCATAGAAATAGTTCAGTTGGATCGATACCGACCACAAACTCAGCACCTTCACCCAACATACGCCACATGTGGTAACCACTCCCACAGCCCACGTCTAATACGTGGCGACCTTTTAATGGGGAAATATGTGGTAGAACACGATCCCACTTCCAATCTGAACGCCACTCAGTATCAATCTCGACGCCATACAGGGAGAATGGACCTTTGCGCCATGGTTTTAATTGCCCTAAAATATTGTTTAAACGGCGAGTTTCGCCCTCGGTTAACTCAGGGTCGCGTAGGGCGGTGACACTGTTTTTGATATCGAGCTGGGTTGGTGTCATTACGGGAAGGTTATCTAACATTTTCTCCCATGAAGAGAACCCGCCATGCAAACCGTCTTTTTTCCATTCCGCTAGCTGCGCAGGTAACGTTTCTAACCAATGGCTAAGAGGACCAATCGCAATTTGTTGATAGAAGCGACCAAAATCGATCATAACTGCCCCTCTTTTAAGGCTAATAAGGAACCGAAATTAAAGCATTGGAACCAGACTTCACAGTGGGTAAACCCGACACGCTTTAAACGAGTTTTATGTGCCTCAACAGAATCAGTGAGCATCACATTTTCCAACATGCTGCGTTTTTGGCTAATTTCAAGCTCGCTATAGCCGTTGGCACGTTTGAAATCATGGTGCATATTGAACAGTAATTCACCAATTTGCTGATCTTCAAAATTAAATTTTTCAGATAGCACTAAGATTCCACCCGGTAATAATCCTTGGTAAATTTTAGTGAGCAATTTTTCGCGGTCATCAGGATTTAAAAACTGCAATGTGAAGTTAAGGATGACCATTGACGCATTTTCAATGTGAATATCGCGAATATCCCCTTCGATAACATCCACCGGTGTTTCGGCTTTATAAGCATCAATATGCCGGCGGCAGCGCTCGACCATTGCTGGGGAGTTATCAACCGAAATGATTTTGCAGTTTTCCACGGAGATATTTCGGCGCACAGATAGTGTTGCCGCACCAAGAGAGCATCCAAGATCATACACTTGGCTATTTGGCGTAACAAAACGACCCGCTAACATTCCAATCATAGTAATGATATTCGAGTAGCCCGGTACGGAACGTTGAATCATATCGGGGAAAACTTCAGCCACTTTTTCATCAAACTTCCAGTCACCCAAATTGGCGATTGGCGCAGAAAAAAGGCTGTCTTTATGGTTTGGATCCTGACTTGACATAGACTTGTATTAAATAGAAGAACAAAAGTAGTGGCGGATTGTAGCAGAAAGCAACTGAACCTGAAAACCAATCCGCACAGAAGGAAGGGTAAAATTAAAGCGTAAAGGAAACCATTTGCAGCCATGGTAGATAATACGCATTGGCAAGGAGCATTAACCCGATAGCGAGATATGTCCCCATCATCCCCATTCGTCGTTGTGAATAATCATGATTTTTTAAACCATAAGAGTGCAGAATGCGGCTCGCAATGAGTACAATTCCACACACATGGATCATCCAAACTTTGGCACCATTCATCTCCATTAACAGTAATAAAATTAATGAAATTGGAATGTACTCGATAGCATTACCATGCACGCGAATAGCCGTTTGTAATTCAGAAAACCCACCATCGCCAACAGACACACGGTACTGATTTCTAAGCTTTACTACATTTAGCGATAATCTCAGTAGCAGTAAGGCACCTAGTACAGCGTATAAAGAGCTGACCATTTTTTTGCTCTACCTCCATGGAGATAAATTAAATTTTCTAAATTTTAAAACCTAATCAGTAAATCTACAAATAGAAATAATTCATTTTTAAGTTATTGAATAAGATTATCGGCTTTAAGCTGTTTCAATATCTCAATGGCAGTCGTAGAGCAGCGGTCGGCATCAGTAGAATCTAACCACGCCAGTTCCGCAATTTCAGCGGCAGGCTGGGGCGTACCATCATAGTTAGCCTGATAACAACGAATACAGACTTGTGTACCATCTTGCTTGCCATCTGCCAGCCCGACAAATTCACCGTAAAACTGGATAGAGTCGGGATGCAGGGTTAACGTCAATTCCTCATCGACTTCACGGGAAAGGGCTTGTTGGTCTGTTTCACCATGCTCACGTTTTCCTCCTGGGATATAAAATAGAGTTTTATTATGGGAGCGGACCATTGCCACTTTACCGTTTTGGACAGTAATTAAACCTAACTTATCAATGATTTTAGTGCTCATGATATTGCCTTTGAGTGCAGTAAAAAACAGGTGTAAAACCACCTGCTTCAATCTTATTTTTTCTCGATAATTTTGACCAACTCATAACGGATACTTGATGCATCAGCGGGAGGGTTAGGGACATCAAATTGTTGAACTTCTACTACGTAGTGATAACCAGGTTCGTAGTTAAATCCTTGAATTGAGCTATAAAAATACTGCCATTCATCAGTTGGTTTTTCTTTTACTTTCATGCATTTCATTGGTGCAACACCAACGCAGTCAGCGAGAGAGGAATCGATATAAAAGACTTTGTTATTATTAGCAGGCTTCATCGTATTGGCATTGGTTCCGTTTTGGCATCCTGCAAGCAGAACAAGAAAGGATGATGCGAGTAGAATTTTTTTCATAAAGTGTCCTCTGATTTCAGGCGAAAGTGTCTGAATATGAGTAATTATAGCAAAATGAAATGGGTAATAATTCCCAAAAAAATGATGATCTGACAAACAATCAAATTTTAATCATCAACTCGATATGCAATCTTTTTCATCTGCTGAGAAGGTCGCGTGAGAATCGTTTTTCTGGGTAAGGACAGTTTTTATTGATTATAGATAGTTTTTTTGTATCAATTTCGCAGTTAAGCTATAGAGCAAACTGTTTGTCTAATAGAATTTCCTATATAATGTCTGCCTTTTTTGACATTCTGAATTTTCAGCTCCGTGTTTCTTAACGATTGGTTTTATAAACAATAGGTTTCGCAAACACAACGTTTAGCAAATGGGTTCAGCAAAATGCCAAATTCCCGCAGCAAACTAAAGCACAATACGCTGAGTAAACAATAAGCTGAGTAAAAGGATAGAGTATGCGTACTAATTATTGTGGGCAATTAAACATTGCTCATGAAGGCCAGAAGGTCACTCTTTGTGGATGGGTAAACCGCCGTCGTGACTTAGGTGGTTTGATTTTTATCGATATGCGTGACCGTGAAGGTATCGTTCAGGTTTTCTTCGATCCAGAACGTAAAGACATATTTGAGAAAGCGTCAGAACTGCGTAATGAGTTCTGTATCCAAATCACAGGTACGGTACGTGCGCGCCCAGATAGCCAAAAAAATAAAGACATGGCAACGGGTGAGATTGAAATCTTTGCTGAAGGTCTGGACGTTTTTAACAAATCTGAACCTCTTCCGTTAGACAGCAACCAAACGAATACAGAAGAGCGTCGCTTAAAATACCGCTATTTAGATTTACGCCGTCCAGAGATGTCAGATCGTCTGCGTACTCGTGCGAAAATCACCAGCTTTGTTCGTAACTTTATGGACAAAGAAGGCTTTATGGACGTTGAAACACCAATGCTAACGAAAGCGACGCCAGAAGGGGCGCGTGACTATTTAGTGCCTAGCCGTGTCCATAAAGGCAAATTTTATGCCTTACCACAATCTCCTCAGCTGTTTAAACAGTTGCTGATGATGTCTGGTTTTGACCGTTACTATCAAATCGTAAAATGCTTCCGCGATGAAGATTTACGTGCTGACCGTCAACCTGAATTCACCCAAATCGATGTTGAAACGTCGTTCATGACGGCGGAACAAGTTCGCGAAGTGATGGAACGCATGATCCGTAATCTGTGGATCGACGTGAAAGGCGTTGATTTAGGCGACTTCCCAATCATGACTTTCGCCGAAGCGATGCGTCGTTATGGTTCAGATAAGCCAGACCTGCGTAACCCGATGGAACTGGTCGATGTGGCAGACATCGTTAAAGATGTTGAATTCGCCGTATTTGCGGGGCCAGCAAATGATCCTAAAGGTCGTGTCGCGGCACTGAAAGTGCCTGGTGGCGCAGTGATGACCCGTAAGCAAATTGACGAATACGGCAATTTTGTGGGTATCTATGGTGCGAAAGGCTTAGCGTGGATGAAAATCAACGAACGTGCGAAAGGCTTAGAAGGCATCCAAAGCCCAGTCGCGAAATTCCTGAGCTTAGAAATCATTGAACAAATTATCGAGCGTACGGGTGCAGCGGATGGCGATATCATTCTGTTTGGTGCAGGTGCGAAAAATGTTGTGACTGACTCTATGGGGGCACTACGCCTGAAAGTGGGTCGTGACTTCGAGCTGACGGACTTAAATAGCTGGCAACCACTGTGGGTTATCGACTTCCCAATGTTTGAAGAAAACGGTGAAGGAGGCTTAACGGCCATGCATCATCCGTTCACGTCACCAAAAGATTTCACTCCGGAAGATCTGGCGAAGAATCCTGAAGATGCAGTAGCGAATGCCTACGATATGGTTATCAATGGTTACGAAGTGGGTGGTGGCTCTGTCCGTATTCACCGTAGCGAAATGCAACAAACTGTATTTGGTATTTTAGGCATCAACGAAGAAGAACAACGTGAGAAGTTCGGCTTCCTGTTAGATGCGCTGAAATACGGTACACCACCACATGCAGGCTTAGCATTTGGTTTAGACCGTTTAGTGATGCTGTTAACTGGAACTGATAACATCCGTGATGTTATTGCATTCCCGAAAACCACCGCAGCGGCATGCTTAATGACTAATGCACCAAGCCATGCAAACCCAGATTCGCTGGCAGAATTAGCGATTGCGGTTGTGGCGAAAGAAGAAGAGTAATGGAAAATTATAAGCGCCCAGAATCGGTATTAGTCATTATTGTGGCTGAAAAAACGGGGCGGGTGCTTATGATGCGGCGTAAAGATGACCCTGACTTTTGGCAGTCTGTGACCGGGAGTCTGGAGCATCATGAAAATAGTGCTGCCGTTGCAGCACTTCGTGAAATCAAAGAGGAAACGGGGTTTGACCCGCAACCAAATCAATTACATGATTTGTCGAAAAGTATCATCTTTGAAATTTTCCCGCATTTCAGGCATCGTTATGCACCGGATGTGACCCACTGTAAAGAACATTGGTTTAAATTGGTGCTCAGCGATGAACAAACGCCATTGCTGACTGAACACACTGAATTTCGTTGGCTTGACCCGCAACAGGCGGCGGAGCTAACAAAATCGTGGAGCAACAGCCAGGCTATTTTAGAATTTGCTGTTTAATTATTTATTGACGTTTTTGGAGATATTTCATGGCAGGTCATAGTAAATGGGCCAACACCAAACACCGTAAAGCGGCACAAGACGCGAAACGCGGTAAAATTTTCACTAAAATTATTCGTGAGCTGGTGACTGCTGCGCGTTTAGGCGGCGGCGATCCGGCAACTAACCCTCGTTTGCGTGCTGCTGTGGATAAAGCATTATCAAACAACATGACGCGCGACACCTTAAACCGTGCTATTGCGCGTGGTGTGGGTAATGATGACAACGATAATATGGAAACCATCATTTATGAAGGTTACGGTCCCGGTGGCACCGCGGTTATGGTTGAATGCTTGAGCGATAACCGTAATCGTACAGTATCGGAAGTTCGCCACGCGTTTACCAAAACGGGCGGTAACTTAGGCACTGATGGTTCTGTATCTTACCTGTTCACCAAGCGCGGCGTAATCACTTACGCACCGGGTGTGGACGAAGATGCGCTGATGGAAGCGGCTCTCGAAGCCGGTGCAGATGACGTTGAAACATATGATGATGGTGCAATGGATGTTTACACCACCTTTGAAACGTTCGGTGCCGTTAAAGACGCACTAGATGCTGCTGGTTTCACTAGCGAAGCCGCTGAAGTTTCTATGATCCCATCGATTACAGCTGAACTTGATGTTGAAACAGCACCAAAATTAATGCGCCTGATCGACATGTTAGAAGATTCAGACGACGTCCAAGAAGTTTATCATAACGGTGATATCTCTGATGAAGTTGCTGAGCAACTGTAATTAAGATGATGTCTGCGTAGAGAAAGCGGGCTGTGTCCAGCCTGTTTTCTCTAACGCCTCTTCGACCTTCATTTTTTCTTTTATTTGCTATATTTATGATTAAGCGAACGCTATTTACACTGTGATTGCGGTGGGAATGGTGATATTCCTATGTTGCCATTGTGGCAGTCATTAGATGGCGATAAGATGATATGAAAATAAATAAAGAGCAACTATAGGTTTTATATGGCGATTATTCTAGGTATTGACCCTGGTTCGCGGATCACAGGATACGGTGTTATTCGCCAACAAGGTAGACAATTACTTTATCTAGGAAGCGGGTGTATTCGCACGCAAGTTGATGATTTACCAAGCCGTCTGCAACGTATTTATGCGGGAGTCTCGGAAATTATCACCCAATATCAACCGGATGTTCTATCCATTGAACAAGTTTTTATGGCAAAAAATGCGGATTCAGCGCTGAAACTAGGGCAAGCCCGTGGTGTGGCGATTGTGGCGGCGGCAAATCAAAATATCCCCGTTTTTGAATACGCAGCTCGCCAAGTCAAACAAACGGTCGTCGGTACAGGATCCGCAGAGAAAAGCCAAGTTCAACATATGGTGAAGTCGATCCTAAAATTATCGGCAAGCCCCCAAGCCGATGCAGCAGATGCATTAGCGATTGCCATTACACATTGTCACTTTAATCAAAACTTGTTGAAAGTCGGTGATCCTCGTTTAGTGCTAGCCCGCGGAAGATTAAGATGAAAGCTGGATATGCATCCAGCATTTTTTATGGTATAAACAGCAAAGTTAAAATTTAGGACGCTAATCAAATTTAAGGGGTTCAGTGTGATAGGTCGTTTACGTGGCATTGTATTAGAAAAGCAACCACCCATTGTGTTACTTGAGCTGCAAGGTGTTGGCTATGAAGTTCATATGCCAATGACCTGTTTCTATGAATTACCCGAAATTGGTCAGGAAGCTATTGTTTTCACACATTTTGTCGTGCGAGAAGATGCACAGTTACTGTATGGTTTCAATGACAAGCAAGAACGCGCACTATTTAAAGAGCTGATTAAAGTTAATGGTGTAGGCCCTAAACTGGCACTCGCGATTTTATCGGGTATGTCCGCTCAGCAATTTGTGTCTGCCATTGAGCAAGAAGCGATTTCCTCTCTGGTGAAACTACCGGGTATTGGCAAGAAAACTGCCGAGCGTTTAGTGGTCGAAATGAAAGACCGCTTCAAAGGCTTGAATGGGGATCTGTTCAATTCAGTGAGCGATATTGATTTACCAAGCGTGAAGAGCCAAGGACCAAGCCAAGCAGATATTGAAGCCGAAGCGGCTGCTGCCTTGATTGCGCTGGGGTATAAACCGCAAGAAGCTAGCCGTATGGTGAGTAAAGTCGCGAAACCTGATAGCGATTCTGAAACCCTGATCCGTGATGCCTTACGCGCAGCACTTTAATTGAGAGATTAATACGATGATTGAAGCTGATCGCCTAATTACTGCTGAAGTGCTGCATTCTGAAGAAGAAGCCATTGATCGCGCGATCCGCCCTAAATTACTGGATGAGTATATTGGGCAACCGCAAGTTAAGCATCAAATGGAAATATTTATTCAGGCAGCCAAAATGCGGGGTGATGCGCTTGATCATCTATTAATTTTTGGGCCTCCAGGGTTAGGAAAAACCACATTAGCGGGTATTGTCGCCAATGAGCTTGGCGTTAATTTGCGGACAACGTCAGGGCCTGTATTAGAAAAAGCAGGGGATTTGGCGGCAATGTTGACTAACCTTGAGCCGCATGACGTTTTATTTATTGATGAAATTCATCGCTTGTCTCCTGTGGTTGAAGAGATATTGTATCCCGCCATGGAAGACTACCAATTAGACATCATGATTGGTGAAGGTCCTGCTGCCCGCTCCATTAAGATTGATTTGCCACCATTTACATTGATAGGCGCAACCACGCGAGCAGGTTCATTAACGTCACCTTTACGTGACCGCTTTGGTATCGTACAGCGATTAGAGTTTTATCAAGTTGATGATTTGCAGCATATCGTGAAGCGTAGTGCCCAATATATGGGGCTGGATATCACCGAAGAAGGCGCCTTACAGGTTGCGATGCGCTCTCGTGGAACACCACGTATTACCAACCGTTTATTACGACGTGTGCGTGATTTTGCGCAAGTTAAAGGCAATGGCAGTATTGATGAGTTGATTGCGAGCCAAGCACTGGATATGTTGAATGTGGATGCTGCCGGCTTTGACTATCTTGACCGTAAACTGCTGGTGGCCATCATCGATAAGTTTATGGGTGGACCTGTTGGCGTCGATAACTTAGCTGCTGCTATCGGAGAAGAGCGCGAAACCATCGAAGATGTGCTAGAGCCTTATCTTATTCAGCAAGGGTTTATTCAGCGAACCCCAAGAGGGCGGATGGCGACGGCTCATGCCTATTTACATTTTGGATTAACGCCTAAAGAAATTTAGCTTTAAACGTATTGATTAATACAAAATTGCTATAATTGAAATAATACTAAAGCTCATACAAAATGAGATGACCTCAGTGATTGATTCCCAGTTACTGAGGTTTTTTATATCCATCTCTTACTTGATTGAGAAGTGATCCCTGTTTAGTGAGTAAAAAAGGTCATTGAGATTGTATTTCAGCAGGTTTTAAAATAGATGCATTGATAATAATTTTTATTATCATGTGGTATTTTTTCTCTTATAGAAGGTTAAGCTCAATATGAATAAAATCTCTTACAAACTAACGCTTGCTGCGCTTTTATCTATAGCCGCAGTGTCTGGTTGTACAAAAAACACCACATCCATCACGAATAAAGAAACTATTGAGAGTTGCTCTCGATATCTGCCAGAAGGGTCAACATATTGGGTGAGTATCGAGGGTGAAATAGATCTTAATAAGAAATTCCATGGCGATTTGAATGTTAATGTACCCGATGATAAATCAGGCGATCCAAAATATTCAGGTGAAGGATTCAAAGTAAAGGTAAATCAATTTATGAATTGTGTCGGTGGATTTATAAACGATAGTATTGGCGATATAGAAGTAACTGTTAAAAATGGAACACAGAAAGCGGAACAATAAACGACCTTGAGTTTAACTAAAAACCCGCTAAATGAGCGGGTCTTCTAGGATTGGCTTTTATTAAGATACTCTGTGTTATACAACTAGTTTTTTGTTTTTACACATAAACTCAAGATAAACAAAATGGCGGATGTGAGCACAACGGAAGGACCTGCCGGAGTATCGTAAAATGCCGATAGGGTTAGCCCACCAGTAACTGAAATCATGCCAATCCCAATCGCGGTAAGTGCCATTTGTTCTGGTGTTTTTGCAAAACGTCGAGCGGTAGCGGCAGGGATGATCAGCAAAGAGGTAATGATCAGCGCACCAACAAATTTCATTGCGATCCCGATAGTTAACGCCGTTACCATCATCAACAATAAGCGAGAACGTTGTAAGTTAATACCATCCACAAAAGCCAATTCTGAGCTGACTGTCATGGATAAAAGCGCCCGCCATCGATAAAAAAGCAACCCGCAAACGACAACCACACCGATTAAAATCGTTATAATATCTTCATATGTTACTGATAACAAATCACCAAATAGATAAGCCATCAGGTCAACACGGACATTTGCCATTAGGCTGACAACCACTAATCCCAAAGAGAGTGAGCTGTGAGCCATAATACCGAGTAATGTGTCGACGGCTAACTGAGGTCGTTTTTCTAGCCACACAAGAATTAGGGCTAATAATAGAGTCACTGCGATAACGGCATAGAACGGGTTGATATTCAGTAATAAACCGAATGCAACGCCTAATAAAGACGCGTGGGCGAGAGTGTCACCAAAGTAGGACATGCGGCGCCAAACCACAAACGAGCCTAAAGGACCCGCAGCAATCGCGAGTAACATACCTGCAATCCAACCAGGTAGTAATAACTCAATCATGTTGGCAGTCCTTGCTGTGTTGGTGGGTTCTAATCACATTACCTTCTAAATCATGTTGGTGATTATGCTGGTGGCGATAAACGCCTAATTGCTGTGCTCCACGGTAGCCAAACATAGCAACGAATTCAGGGTGATTAGACACGACGTCAGGGGTACCCGAACAACATATATGCCCATTAATGCATAAAACTTGGTCCGTTTTTGCCATCACTAAATGCAGATCGTGAGAGACCATGAGAACCGCGCAACCCAGTTCAGTTCTCAATTGATTGATTAAATCATAAAGAGCGACTTGCCCGTTAATATCGACACCTTGGGCGGGTTCATCAAGAACCAATAAATCGGGCTTATTGAGTAGTGCGCGTGCGAGCAGAACCCGTTGAGTTTCACCGCCAGATAGCTTTTGCATAGGTTGGTCAATGAGATGTGTCGCTTTGACGCGCTCAAGTGCGGGGACTAAATGTTCCACGCGGACACCTTGCTTTAACATCATAAATCGCTTGACGGTTAAAGGTAGGGTTGTGTCCAAATGCAGTTTTTGGGGCACATAACCAATCGCGAGAGATGAGGCTCGGTTGATTGTACCTGACGTTGGCGATAGCAAGCCTAGTACCACGCGGACAATCGTCGATTTACCAGCACCATTAGGACCCAATAATGTCACGATATCACCTTTGTTCAGAGCAAAAGTGACATCTTTTAAAACGGGTTTATCGCCAAATGAAACAGAAATTTTATTTAAAGATAGTAGTGGTTGCATATGAAAACATCTTGCAGAAATCAAGTTGTGTTATATTATAACATTTCAATTTTAAGATCACGGAAAAATGTTCATGATACACAAATCGAAACTTATTACCCGTAAATTCATCTGCAAAGCCACGTTAGCCTCAGTTTTAACTGCATCGATATTGCCGATGGCAAATGCCGATGTCGTTACATCTATCCGTCCTTTAGCCTTCATTGCCGCTGGAATTGCGGATGGGGTGACGGATACACAAGTTTTACTTCCGGATGGTGCTTCGCCACATGATTATGCACTGAAACCATCGGATTTAAAAAAGATAAAACAAGCAGATTTGTTTGTTTGGGTTGGTCCTGAATTAGAGATGTTTTTAGAGAAGCCGATCAATGGGTTAGCTCAGAATAAACGTCTAGCGTTAGCCGAACAGAAAAATATTCATGCGCTATTAATGGCAGAAAACCACGAGGAGGAAGATAGCCATCAACATGCCGATAAGCCTAATCATGATGAGGATCACGAACATCATCACCATGGTGAGTATAATATGCACATCTGGTTATCCCCAGATATTGCAAATTTGGCAGCCGATGACATTTACGCGCGTTTAGTAGAGCTTTATCCTGATCAAAAAGAGAAGCTGGACGTAAACCTTCGTAAATTCAAAGAAAATATGGCGCAAAGCGATAAGAAAATTGCTAGTATTTTAAAACCGGCTCAAAATAAAGGGTATTTTGTTTTTCACGATGCTTATGGCTACTTTGAGAAACACTATCAGCTTGCTCCATTAGGGCATTTTACGATAAACCCTGAGATTCAGCCCGGTGCCCAAAAATTGCATCAAATACGAACACAACTGGTTGAGCATAAAGCGCAATGCGTTTTTGCTGAGCCACAATTCAGGCCTGCGGTTATTGAAAGCGTAGCGAAAAATACGGGAGTCAAAATGGGTACTCTCGACCCACTTGGTAGTGGGCTGGCAATTGGACCAGATAGCTACATGAAGTTTCTGACGACGTTATCAGAACAATACGCAAGCTGCCTGAATTAAGCATAGAGGAATAGTTTAAAGTGCAGCAAATGGCAAGTGGTATTGTGCAGGCATTTAATAGCTTGTCCAAGACCCATAAAATTGTGTTGAGCACACTCACTGTCGCCACCATGGCCGTCGCAATTTGGCGGCCAGTACATATCCCTACCTCCCATGAACGTGACAGCTCTCCAGATACCATCATTCCTTTATCTCAATCTACGATTGAAACAGAAGGGGATGATTTAATTCAAGATAGTAGCGAACAGTTACCTGACGAAGGTGTTGCTGATACAGATACTGACGCATCTGATGCGGATGCGACGCCACTCGCTCATGAATATGTTGTTTCAAGTGGTGATAATTTATCGTCCATTTTGACGCAGTTTGGTATCGAAGCCGGCGATGTGGCAACACTCTCGAATCAACATAAATCATTACGTAACTTAAAAATCGGTCAAACATTAAGTTGGACATTAAACGCGGATGGCGAATTAGAATCCTTAACATGGGATGTTTCTCGTCGCGAAACGCGTATCTTTAACCGTGTTGGTGCGACCAATAAGTTCGAAGAAGTGAAAGAGATCCGCAAAGGCGATTGGTCCAACACGGTGATGACGGGCTCCATCGATGGCACATTTGCTCAAAGTACGAAAAAAGCGGGTTTGACGCGTACTGAAGGGCGTGAAGTTACCAAGGCGTTGCAGTGGCAAGTTGACTTTAATAAGCTGAAAAAAGGCGATAAATTTACGGTCCTTATGGGGCGTGAAATGCTGAATGGTACACATGAGCAGAGTCAATTAGTCGGTGTTCGTTTACAGTCTGGCGGTAAGAATTATTACGCTTTCCGCGCAGAAGATGGTCGCTACTATGATAGCGAAGGTAATGGATTAGAACGTGGTTTCCTGCGTTTCCCAACTGTTAAGCAATTTAGAGTCTCATCGCATTTTAACCCGCGTCGAGTAAACCCTGTCACGGGTCGTGTAGCCCCTCATAAAGGTGTGGATTTTTCGATGCCGGTTGGCACTCCTGTGTTAGCCGTGGGCGATGGTGAAGTGATTGTAGCGAAATACAGTGGCGCCGCAGGTAACTTTATTGCGATTCGTCATGGTCGCCAATATACCACGCGTTATATGCATTTACGCCAATTGTTAGTGAAGCCAGGTCAAAAAGTAAAACGTGGTGACCGTATTGCGCTATCGGGTAATACAGGACGTTCAACGGGACCTCATCTGCATTTTGAAATGTGGGTAAACCAACAAGCGGTGAATCCTCTGACGGCAAAATTACCAAGCTCAGGCGGTTTAACGGGCAAAGAGCGTAAAGAGTATTTAGAGTTGGTCAAAGAGACCAAGCCGCAGCTTAAATTGAAATAGCTATTTCAGTTTCTTCATCCTATGACTGGCAGATACTTGTGTCTGCCAGTTTTTTTTGTAATGCTCTTACACATTCATTTTTGGTTATCAAAATAGCCGCGATTCTTGGGTATAACATGAATAAAGAACAAGATACCGACAGCAAAAAAGGCTATGTGCCAACATTTCACAAATCCTATTTATTACCAAAATATTGGGGAGTTTGGATGGGAGCGGCTGTGTTTGTTGCGCTTGCGTACATTCCTGTCAAAGTCCGTGATCCCATGTTGGCTAAAATAGGAAAGTGGGTTGGTCGTTTGGCAAAAAGCGCTCGTCGTCGTGCAAAAATTAACTTGCTCTATTGTTTTCCTGACATGACTGAACAGCAAAGAGAGGTATTGGTTGACCGCATGTTTGAAACCGCGCCGCAATCTTTTGTTATGTTGGCAGAGTTGTGTGTTCGTGGTGCTGAACGCACATTAGCGCGTACTCAGTGGCATAATAAACAAATTATTGAACAGTTACAGAAGCAACAGAGTAATGTGATTTTTATGGTTCCTCACGGCTGGGCGGTTGATGCGCCAGCTATGCTATTAGCAGCGATGGGACAAAATATGGCAGCGATGTTTCAC
The DNA here is from genome assembly GCF_028479485.1 of Providencia sp. PROV209. Lineage (NCBI taxonomy): Bacteria > Pseudomonadati > Pseudomonadota > Gammaproteobacteria > Enterobacterales > Morganellaceae > Providencia > Providencia sp. PROV209. The sequence continues at coordinate 22,971 of NZ_JAMPNR010000015.1, forward strand.
CATCAGAAAAACCCTGTTGCCGACTATTTATGGAATAAAGCACGTTACCATTTTGGTGGTCGCCTTCACTCCCGAGAGGCTGGAATTAAACCTTTTATTGCATCAGTCAGACAAGGTTATTGGGGCTTTTATCTACCAGACCAAGATCATGGGGAAGAGCACAGCGAATTTGTCGATTTCTTCGGTACCTATAAAGCAACATTACCGGCAATCGGTCGTTTGATGAAAGTGTGTAAGGCCAAAATTGTCCCACTGTTTCCGGTGTACGACCATGTTAATCATCAATTGCATATCTATGTTCGCGAACCTATGGATGATATTGATGGAATGGATGATAACTATATTGCTCGTCGTATGAATGAAGAATTAGAATTTTTGGTTGAGCCTAACCCTGAGCAATATACTTGGATCCTTAAGTTGTTGAAGACGCGTAAAGAAGGTGAAATTGAGCCGTATCAGCGCAAGGATTTATATCGTTAGATACAAGGTGATATTGTATAAAAAGCCACGGAGATAACTACCTGTGGCTTTTTTGTTTTTAGACGTTACCTATTTATCAATAGATATTCTTTCAGTTTAATTTGCAGGGTGAAACTTCAAGGACATTAAAAATTCATCATGATGAAGTGATATTATAAATACATTGTTATATTCTTAATGGAATGAAATAGTTAGTTAAATTATGGATGATATATGGATAAAACAAAAACGACATTAGAACAATGGATAACGTTACAAGCGATAGTTGATTATGGTGGGTTTGCTCAGGCCGCTGAAGTGTTACATAAAACACAATCATCAATTAGTTATACTATTAGTAAATTAGAGCAAATCTTAGGGATGAAAATATTTGTAGTGGAAAAAAGACGTGCAATATTAACGGCGCAAGGGGAAACGTTATTAGCATTATCTCGAGAGGTCACAAATAAAGCGATTGCATTAGAAATAGCAGCAAAATTGATAAATAAGAAAAATAATAAAATAAAAATAGTTATTGACTCACTTTATGAGAGTGACTGTTTATTACATAAAATTGGAGGGCTAATCAAAAGTAGAAAAGATTATGATGTTGAATTAACAAAAACATTGATGAGTCGAGAAGATATATTCACATTTAAAGAATTTGACTTATTGATATCTCATCATCATTTGGGCTCACTGAACCCTACATTTCTGGGGGAGGTTGATGCCTTACTTGTTACAGAGCCAAACCATGTCCTTCAGCGATGCGCCAAAGATAAAATAAATGCCAAGCTTGAGATGACGCCTCATATTGTTTTATCCTCAAATTTTGAGGATAAAATAAAAAGTCATCAAGTCATTAAAGTAAAAAATACGGAAACTGCGATTAAATTAATTAGCGATTCTATTGGGTATGCTTGGCTTCCTGAAAATATTGTTCATGATTTGATAGCGGAGGGCTTTTTAAGTGAAGTTAATGCTGATTTTGAAAAAGTAAAATATGATTTCTATATTTACAAAGGAAAAAATATCATAATAAATGATTTATTAATAAACTATTTGTTTAATGATTTTTGAACTAATTAATTTTTATTTTAAATTTTTCACGCAAGGTTAATAAGTATTTTTGATTTTAATTTGAAAAATTGAATATAACCATTCATTAACTTAATTAAAATAGGATGTTATATTTCTTGCTTACAAGAAATGTTACCTATATTTCTTTAATAAAATCCAAATCAAAGATCATTTACTCTATTTATAGGAGAAATCATGCATATTTTTAATAAAACTCTAAATATATTGGGAATAAATTTAGCAATGCTTACAGTACCAACCGTGCTGGCTTCTGGTGTAATTAATTTCACAGGAGAAATAACCGAGCAAGCTTGCACTGTAGATAGTAAATCACGTAATTTAAATGTAGATCTTGGTCGTGTTTCAACAAGAAGCTTGTCTTCTCAGGGGGAAGTTGCAGGGGTAACCAATTTCATTATTAAATTGGTTGATTGTCCAGATGATACTAAAGTGACGGTCAATTTTGCAGGGACACGTGACTCAGTTGATCATCATATTCTTGCTTTACATCAAGGGAATGGGATGGCAAAAAATGTCGGTGTTGCACTATATGAAAAGAATGCGGTAACGCCAATAAAGCTGTATGAAAATACGAAAGAAGTTGAATTAGACGGGGACTCCGTTGAATTAGAGTATGTTGCGGCGTATAAAGCGACAGGTGTCGCAACCGCAGGGCAAGCAAACAGCAGTGCGGTCTATAGTATTAAATATCAATAATAATATGAAGGGTGATATTTATCATCCTTCTTTATTTCTATTTTATGTCGGTATTTATATGAAAAAAATCCATGTTACTGTTTTTTTATATTTCTGTTTTATTTCTTTTTCTTCAGCTAAAGGTATTAGTGTGGGGGGGACGCGTTTTGTCTATATGGATAATAAACGTGAAATTACAATTCCAATTTTTAATAGTAGTGATAAAACCCCTTTTTTAATTCAAAGTTGGGTGACGGGGTTTGACGAAGAAGTTAAAGCACCATTTATTGCAACACCTGCTTTATTTAGAATTGAACCCAATAGCTATGGCTCAGCAAGGATTACATATACTGGAAAACCACTGAGTTCTAATCAAGAAAAAATATACCTATTAAATATAAAATCCATTCCACCTAAAAATGAAAGTATTGAAAATGAATTGCAAATTATCATTAACTCACAGTTTAAGTTTTTTTTGCGTTCAAAAGATATTCAGCCGTTAAATTTCGATGACGTTAATATAACGAAAGATATTAATGGGGTGAAAATTGATAATAGAACTCCTTATCACTTATCAATAAAAAGTATTTTAATTAATGGCAAGGGCGTAAAAGGAATAAAAATGATTCATCCTTGGATGAATGAGTATGTTTTAAAACAAAAAATAGAAAGAGAGCATTCTGTTAAAATCGAATTTATCAATGATTATGGTGCCATTGTGGAAAAAAACATGACAAAGAGCTAGCTTATGGGAAAAAACGTTTTTATTAAGGATTGGATTTTTAGTAATAAGTCGATTTTTATTAGCATAACAATTTTTTCATCGATAACCTGTGCAAGTGAAATCTTCGATATTAATGCAATTAATACAGGCATTGATAACCATCTTTCAGATCCTATGCTATTAAATTATCTTTCTAAATCAGAAGGGCAACTTCCTGGTAGATATAGGGTTCATATTTACCTGAATGATGATAGTGTGGCCGATGAATATATTGAATTTATTTTTAGTGAAGAAAATCAAACACTAGAACCGCAGATTACAAGACGGCAGTTAATTAATTGGGGCGTTAAGCCTTCGATATTTTTTAAGAATGATAGCTCTGAAATTGATGAATTCATTGATGTTCGAAAATTTATCAAAGGTGGAAATATTTACCATGATTTTTTTTCTAACCGTCTAAATATCAGTGTTCCTCAAATAGCGATGAAGACAATTAGCCGGGGCTATATTAATCCGATTGAATGGGATGATGGTGTCGCTGGATTGTTTATTAATTATTCTGCACGTTTTAATCAATCATGGAAAAGTCCAAGCAACCATAAATCTATTTATTTTGGATTGCGAAATGGAGTTAATTGGGAAGCCTGGCGATTACGTAATCACAGTTATTACAATAATGTTTACGGTGATAGCCGTTGGAATAGTCTACAAACTTTCTTAGAAAGAAATATTCGTAGTTTAAATAGCCACTTAATTATTGGTGAAACTTCATCAGATAACGGGATTATGGATACTTTTCAGTACCGTGGTTTAAAACTGATGTCAGAAGAAAGTATGCTCCCACAAAGTCAACGAGGGTTCGCACCTACAGTAAATGGTATTGCGAACTCCAATGCTGTAGTGATTGTTCGGCAAAATGGTCAAATAATTTATCAAACATCCGTTCCTGCGGGGGAATTTACGTTAAATGATCTCTATCCAACGTCTTTCAATGGTGAGTTGCAAGTGACGATTGAAGAGTCTGATGGTTCGACGAGAGTATTTACACAGCCGTTTTCCAGCGTGCCAGTTATGCAAAGGGCAGGAACATTAAAATACAGTATGGAATTTGGAAAATCTCGAGCTGAGAGTGAAGAGCGACAGCCTTATTTTGTTCAGTTTTCTGGGATCTACGGATTACCTATTCACCTATCTCATTATGGAAATTTATCTCTGTTAGGTGGCGTATTCATCTCGGAATATAGACAAACTTATACAGTTGGGGCTGGCGTTAATTTAGGCAATTTCGGCGGAGCTTCATTGGATATGACTCATTCAACATCTCAGTGGGATCCTAATTTAAAGAGCACTGAGCAAACGTATCGTTTTCAATATAACAAATATGTTCAAAATACAGCGACTGGGCTTAATTTATCTGCTCAATATTCTGTTGAACCGGATGGAGATAATTTTATTTCTCAAACAGCAAATATGGATCGAATGTCAAAGAAACAGCGACTACAAATATCGCTTAGCCAATCATTGGGAAACAGGGGATCTTTGAATATAAATGGCTATCAACAAGAGTATTGGGCGCAATCAGGCTCAGATAAAAATTTTACTGTCAGTCTTGCCTCGCAGTATCAATCAGTTAATTACAGTTTTTCTTATTCACATTCTGAACAATATCATCGTGAAAAGCGGGATAGAGTATTCTCTTTTACTTGTAGCATGCCATTACGTTGGGGAGAAAATATTTATTGGGGTAATTATCATTACAACACCAGTCGTTACGCTGGCGGTATTAGCACCATAAGCCTGAGTGGCTCAGCACTTGACTCTCATCAGTTACGATATGACCTCACACAGCAATACCATCATAAAAATCAGCAGGTGAGTTACGGTGTTCGCGGTAGTTATTTAACCTCTCATGGGGAGTTTGCTCTTGGTTGGGATCACTCTCCTCGACATCAAATTGTCCATGCAGCTGCCACTGGGGCATTTTTATTTCATCACGGAGGGGTTACTGCCTCCCGATCATTCTCGGATGCTATTGGGTTAGTTAAAGCTGAGGGCATTAATAATTTAAAAATTAATAATGTACCTTCGTTGTATACCAATGAACAAGGTTATGCAGTGATTCCAATGCTAACACAATATGAGCGTAACAATGTCAGTGTTGATACCTCAACATTAATCGGCAATTACGATGTTGCACTGAATTCAACAACGGTCGTACCCACACGAGGGGCAATTGTTTTGATGGATTTTAACGCTAAACGTGGTGGTCGCATTGTATTAAAACTAAAACATAATAATCAATTGGTTGGTTTTGGCACTCAAGTGAATGTTCTGGAACAGCAGCATAAGATTTCATCGGGAATTGTGGCGACTGATGGGGAAGTTTATTTGAGTGGTGTGCCTGAAAATAGTGTCGTTCAAGTTAAGTGGGGGGCTAATCAGTCGCAACAGTGCCAGTTACCGCTTCATATTGACTTGAGTAATTCAAATATTCAATTCATTGAAGGAACATGCCAGTAGAGGATTTATGAATCAATTTGCTATTTATATCGGAATGCTGTTGTTTTCATCAATAGCGTTTGCTGATTATCGTGCTGAATTTTCAACGTATACCGTGCCCATCACCGAAACGCTGTATGTTCCTAAAAGTGCTCCCATCAACACACATATTGCAACGATAGAGTTAGGTACTTATACGCCTTGGGTGTGGTGGAATGAGACAGGCACAACAAGGGTTGGCATTAATTTACCGGGAATTTTTGATGGGCATTATCAAATCGCAGGTGTTGGTGCTGTTAAGGAAATAGGGTTATCTGGCATTGGGTTTGCTTTGCATGGCTCGGTTAATAGCCCATGTTCAGCAAGAGGGTATGTAAATGGTAAAAATAGCCGTGACGGAAACCCGGCAAATCGCTTTTTATGTCCCAGCTCAGCATCTCAAGGTAATTACAATGTCACCTTAAAGGCTGAGTTCTATAAAATACGCCCACGCGTGAATACTCAGCTATTACAATCCACCAGTGCTGCGATGTTTATCGTTTTTAATAATCGGTTTATTACCCAAGATATTGTGGGCAATTTTGAACCTAAAATTTGGTTGTCGCCTATTCCGGTTGTTGCGAATGGATGCGAAGTTAAAAATACCATCGTCAATGTGGCATTCGGTCAAGTAGATAAATCCGGGGCTCGAGGTGTGGGGTCTACGCTTATGAATAGTCGCAAACGGTTTAAAATTGAACTGGATTGTGATGAAACTTCACCAATAAAAATTCACTTTATGGGGATGGTCGACTCGAGTGGGTTACCCGGCACCATTGCACTCAATAATGCAGAGCATCGAGAAACTGCCCAAGGTTTTGGGATCCAAATTAAATATAAAGGGCGACCGATTAAATTGAACCAAACGTTACAAGTTTCTCGCTTAAATAGTGCGCAACACTATGTTATTCCTTTGGAGGCAGTTTATATTCAAACAGAGGAAAAGACGCGAGGGGGAAAAGCGAATGGGACGTTACAGTTTAATTTACAATATCATTGAAATTAAAGAGAAAAGGGAGCACAGGCTCCCTTAATTTATAGAAGAGCTAATGATTATTCAACGACTAAAATACGGCAGGTATTGGTGCTGCCGATGGTGCCCATTTGGTCACCTTGTGTCACGATAACCGTGTCACCAACCATTAAGTAACCGTTGTCACGTAGACGCGCGATCGCTTCGCTTGCAGCGGCAATTCCATCAGTATGCGTGCTACAGAAGACAGGCGTGACGCCACGGTACAGAGAACATTGATTCAGTGTTTTTTCATGGCGTGACATAGCAAAAATTGGTAAGCCAGAGCTGATACGTGACATGATACGAGCTGTTCGTCCTGATTCTGTCATGGCGATGATTGCCTTGACACCTTTCAGGTGGTTAGCCGCGTACATGGTTGACATGGCAATCGCGTCTTCAGAACTTTCAAACTCAGCATCTAAACGGTGTTTAGAAATATTCAGACCTGGCATTTTTTCTGCGCCAAAGCAGACTTGCGCCATTGCGGCGACGGTTTCTGCTGGGTATTGTCCCGCAGCCGTTTCTGCCGATAACATAACCGCATCTGTACCATCTAAAACGGCGTTTGCCACGTCCATAACTTCGGCGCGGGTTGGCATTGGGTTAGTGATCATTGACTCCATCATTTGAGTTGCGGTGATCACCACACGGTTCAATTGACGTGAACGACGGATCAGTTTCTTTTGTACAGCGACTAGCTCAGGGTCGCCAATTTCGACACCTAAATCACCACGGGCGACCATCACGACATCTGATGCGAGGATCACTTCATCCATAATGTCATCAGTGGCAACAGCTTCAGCACGCTCAACTTTCGCAACAATTTGGCATTCACAGCCTGCATCACGCGCTAAACGGCGAGCATAATCAAGATCCTCACCGGAGCGAGGGAAAGACACGGCTAAAAAGTCGACATTAATTTTGGCTGCGGTAATAATATCAGCTTTGTCTTTTTCAGTGAGGGCTTCTGCGGATAAGCCACCACCTAGTTTGTTAATGCCTTTATTGTTAGACAGTTGTCCGCCTACAGTCACTTCAGTGAACACTTGCAAGCCTTGAACTTCACGAACTTTTAACTGCACACGACCATCGTCTAGCAGAAGAATATCGCCAGGGACAACATCAGCAGGTAAGCCTTTGTAATCGATGCCGACTTTATGTTGGTCACCTTCACCTTTGCCTAATGAGGCATCCAGCGTGAATTTGTCACCAATATTGAGGAAAACTTTACCGTCTTTAAAAGTAGAAACACGAATTTTCGGACCTTGTAGATCCCCAAGGATAGCGACATGACGCCCTAATCGAGCCGCAATCTCGCGCACTTTGTTTGCGCGGGCCATGTGGTCTTCAGGAGTTCCGTGAGAGAAATTAAGGCGAACAACGTTAGCGCCAGCATTGATAATTTTTTCTAGATTATTATCACGATCGGTTGCCGGACCAAGGGTTGTAACAATTTTAGTTCTTCTAAGCCGTCTAGACATGTATTACTCCGTGACCTGTAATGGTACAAATATAAGTGAAGCCTTTTCACTCCATTTTGAAACCTATTTACTGCAAATAGGGGTGCTGACACGAGCACAGCTATTATATACAGCAAATTTCTTAAAGCCATCGGGAGAATAAAAACTATTTGGTACCGATAGAATTAAGAACCCATTTTTAACATTGTTGTATCCATCTTTCAGACATTATCAAACCGCGAATCGCGTAATGCTTCTTTGACCCGTTTCAAGTTATCTCTAAATTTTTCGCCTCGGCGCAAAGTAAATCCGGTTGTTAACACATCAATCACTGCGAGCTGTGCCATTCTGGAGACCATTGGCATATACATGTCCGTGTCTTCAGGGACATCGATAATAATTGATAGGCTGGCTTCTTTAGCTAGGGGGGAGCCCTCTGATGTGATAGCGATAACTGTTGCATCATTATGGCGAGCGAGCTGTGCCATATCGACTAAGGCCTTTGTACGACCCGTGTGTGAAATCAACACAATCACATCGCCTTCACTACTATTGATGCAGCTCATACGTTGCATGACAATATCATCAAAGTATATGACTGGAATATTAAACCGGAAGAATTTGTTCATGGCATCATGAGCAACCGCGGCGGAAGCCCCAAATCCAAAAAAACTGATTTTGCGAGCTTGAGTCAGTAAATCTACTGCGCGATTAATTGCGTTGGTATCAAGGGTGTGCTTGACATTATCCAGTCCCGCCATCGCGGACTCGAATATTTTATGGGTATATGTGTTGACGGTGTCTGTTTCTTCAATATGGCGATTTACATAAGGCGTACCATTGGCGAGATTCTGCGCCAGTTTCAATTTAAAATCTGGAAACCCTTTGGTTTCCATTTTGCGGCAAAATCGATTAACAGTAGGCTCACTAACATCCGCCAATTGAGCCAATGCGGCGATACTCAAATGAATAGCACTTTGGGGCATCCCTAAAATGACTTCTGCCACCTTTTTTTCTGATTTACTCAAAAAATCGATGCTGGTTTTCATTTGTTCTAAAATATTCATATAGCAAAAGTGCCTATTTCAGCAAAAGGGGAAATATTTCTGCCATCGGAGTATGGTGGCATTAACATCCAGATATGACTGAAAATATACTACGTGTTGATAGTAAGCTATCTATACACTGGGGTTAACTAAGGGCTTTTTTTACGAAAATATGACCCGTATCTAATTTTCAACTAAGAAAACGGATTACATAAATCGTTATTTTCTAACAAAAGCTGGAAGCATTCAGTGATAAAAAATTTTGTTGAAGACTGGGTATGCTGGATTTTTCAGCATAAAAACTGTGACCCGTGTCATCAATATTTACTGAGCAGTAGCAAACGGGTACATTAGCAGGCAAACGATTATATTTTTATAATACGATATCCAGAACCTATCTCATTAGAGTGGCGTTTCGCGCTCAGTTTTTCTGGGCTCTAATGAGATAGTTTCTAAATTCCGCAGATTGAGGAGAACCAACATGGCGGTACATAATGCTGCTCAAGCTTGTGACCTGATTATTTTCGGCACTAAAGGTGACCTAGCGCGTCGCAAGTTACTTCCATCATTGTATCAACTGGAAAAAGCAGGTTATATCCATCCAGATACTCGCATTATCGGCGTTGGTCGTGCCCAATGGGAACAGAGCGATTATGTGGAATTTGTCAAAAAGGCATTGAATGACTTTTTGAAGGAAGAATTAGATCCAACATTATGGGAGCGAATAAGCGCACGTTTAGATTTTTGTAATCTAGATGTGAGTGAAACCGATAATTTTGTGCGTTTAGCCGATATGCTTAAACAAGACACGCAGCCGGCGATTCACTATTTTGCTATGCCACCAAGCACATTCGGTGAAATGTGTCAGGGGCTAGGCTATGCAGGATTGAACAAAAAACCAAACCGTGTCGTGATGGAAAAACCATTAGGGACGGATTTAGCATCTTCTCAACAGATTAATAACGAAGTTGCGAAATATTTTGATGAAAGCCAAGTTTACCGAATCGACCACTATCTAGGTAAAGAAACGGTACTGAACTTGCTGGCTCTGCGTTTTGCAAACTCTTTATTTATTAATAACTGGGATAATCGCACCATTGATCATGTGCAGATTACCGTGGCAGAAGAGGTCGGAATCGAAGGTCGGTGGGGGTATTTTGATCAGGCGGGTCAAATGCGAGACATGGTGCAAAATCACCTTCTGCAAATTTTAACCATGATCGCGATGTCTCCTCCGGCTGATTTAACCACGGACCGTATTCGTGACGAAAAAGTGAAAGTACTGCGTTCTTTACGTCGTATTGACCACACAAACGTGCGTGAGAAAGCCGTACGCGGTCAATATACTGCGGGTTTTGTGCAAGGTAAGAAAGTACCGGGCTACTTAGAAGAAGAAGGCGCGAACAAGCAGAGCCAGACGGAGTCTTTCGTGGCTTTGCGTGTGGATATTGATGATTGGCGCTGGGCTGGCGTACCATTCTATTTGCGTACAGGTAAGCGTCTTCCTGCCAAATGTTCAGAAGTTGTGGTGTATTTTAAAAAACCGGCATTGAATATTTTCTCTGAAAGCTACCAAGATTTACCACAAAACAAATTGACGATCCGTCTGCAACCTGATGAAGGGATTGATATCGAAATTATGAACAAGGCTCCAGGCTTGGATCATAAACACCGTTTACAGACGACTAAATTGGACTTGAGCTTTTCTGAGACCTTTAACCAAACGCATCTTGCAGATGCCTATGAGCGCTTATTGTTAGAAGCGATGCGTGGTATCCAAGCCTTGTTCGTCCGCCGTGATGAAGTGGAAGAGGCGTGGAAATGGGTTGATTCTATTATGGAAGCATGGGCGATGGATAACGATGCGCCTAAACCTTATCAAGCCGGTACATGGGGACCGATTGCCTCTGTCGCCATGATCGCTCGTGATGGTCGCTCGTGGAATGAGTTTGAGTAATATTTTATCTTTATAAATTGGACCATGAAATGGCGGGAAGGTTGAATTCCCGCCATTTTTTTAGCTAATATTTTCTTCTTTATCTTTTCTTATTTTTTTTTCGCGATAGAAATTTCTGCTAACCACTTCACTTCATTTTGGTTAAATACTAACGTTTTTTCGTCCTGTTTTAATTCAAATGAAAGTGGCGAGTTTTTTATTTTTAGCATCGGAAAATTGTTTAATTCATTTATGATTTTGGGGCAGACCAATTTGATGCTTGAATGGCATATCGTTGGGTTATTTGAGATGGTTTTTTGTTTTGAAAAACAAGATATTAATGGCATTTAAATCCCTTCATGATGGGTTTATGGAATGAAGAGTTTGCCGTGGAGTATGACGCTTTTCTTTCATAATATGATGGTTACCAAGATTGCTGACTCAAGGTAACCATTCAATTTTGGTTATTTTAAAGCACTAATTCACTGCGACCTGTCGCCGCCATATGAATAATTCCTTGTTCGATTCGTAAACACGCCATTTTAGCGGCATCTGGAACCGATAAACCTGCAAGTAACTGAGCGGTAAGTTCAGCACCAAACAGATCCCCAGTTCCTTTTGGTGTAACGGGATAACGCTTATGGCGAATAACCGCGACATCTTGTCGAGTAACACAAACCACTTCGATACTTTCATCATCAGGTTGGAAAGCGCTGGTTATAATGACCCACTGAGTATGACCGTTGAGTAATGAACGCGCTGCGCGAGTCGCGTCGTCTAAATTATTGATGGTTTGTCCACTGAGTGTAGAAAGCTCAAATTTATTCGGAATGATGCCCGTCGCAAGTGGAATGACTTCATGACGATAAACATCGGCAATCGCTGGAGGAATATAAAAGCCACTATCTTCATCCCCCATCACAGGGTCGACAATGACAGGCATTTTAGGATGCTGCTCACGCACAGAGGCTAACCAATTTGCAAGGTCGTGAGCTTTATCTGGTGAACCTAAATAACCCGTTAAAATGGCTTTAACGCTGTTTAAGCTGCCGCGTTCAACGAAGCCTTGTAAATAACCGCGAAACCATTCACCGGGTAATTCTCCACCATAACAAGTAGCATAGTGGGGTGTGTTGCTTAGAATAACGGTGGGAACCGCAGCAACGCGTAATCCTTGTTTGGTCAATGCAGGCACAGCGATGCTATTACCGACACTGCCATAGACAACTTGGGATTGAATGGAGATGACATCATAAGGAAGCGGGGTGGCATCGGCGGCGTTTTGAAAGCTATTTGACGTTAGCGTAAAGGTATCCATGACTCTCTCTTATTGGTGTGCATTATTTCTATTTTGTACGGATAGCATGATAAGAAGCGTGTTGGCATCTATTGTCAATGGTAACCGTAAAAATGAATATTGAATGAGATGAAAGCAGCATAAAACACGGTAATAAAAACTTTTTTTGCTCAGTTCGTCCAAAAATAAATGCGAGTGAAATGGTGGAATTATTCGTAAAATTGAGTCTGCCACTGTGTTGCTTAGCATATTAATGCATAATTATGCATAAAAAGAATGAATTCAAAAAGCTTTTGCATTCATTGACTTAATAATTTTGCCATGGTAGAAATAAGCTGAAACTAACAATTATATGAGGGTTCGGAGTAACTTGGATGGATGTCCATCCGATGAAATGAATGAGATATCATGCTTAGCGTGACTAGCATAAAGATCAGTAAGTCCCAAAGAAGATCAACACATAAGCTTTTCCTTTCTGCCATTCTATCCAGTGAGTATCACTGGTGCGGCGCGTTATAGCGTCTTTCTAGATTATTCAATCAGCTGAATAAAATCAGCAACTCTATTGTTTTTGTTTGAATTTTTAACAGCATTAAGCCCATGTATTAAGCTAATTGTCTTTTAAACTTGTTTAAAAAACAGGCTATGATGATGCTGAATCTAGGGGGATATTATAATGATTTACTGGATATTTTTAGCATTAGCTATCGTTACTGAAGTCATTGGTACTTTATCAATGAAACATGCCAGTGTGAGTGGTGATTTCACGGGTATGGCGGTGATGTATGTGATGATTGCCACTTCCTATATTTTACTCGCTGTTGCGGTTAAAAAAGTCGCCTTAGGCGTTGCATACGCCATGTGGGAAGGGGTGGGTGTTCTGTTGATCACAACGTTCAGTGTACTGTGGTTTGGGGAATCTTTGTCACCGATGAAAATTGGTGGATTAGTTTTCTTGATCACGGGAATCGCATTGATCAAATCAGGTACCAAAAAAGCCACAGTTAACAAGTCTGCTCAAAAAGTAAAACAAGCAGCGAAGAATGCGGTTGATGCCGCCAAAGCCCGAGCTTTAGTGACGAATACCGCTAAATCGGAGGTGTAATATGGCCAGTCAATTTGAATGGTGGCATGCGTCATTTCTGATCCTTGCAGTGGTACTCGAAATCCTTGCCAACGTATTTTTAAAAATGTCTGACGGTTTTAAGCGTTATTGGTTAGGTATTCTTTCTCTGGTTGCGGTGTTAGGTGCATTCAGTGCGCTAGCGCAAGCGGTGAAGGGAATTGAATTGTCAGTTGCCTACGCGTTATGGGGTGCATTTGGCTTAATTGCTACAGTCGCAGCCGGTTGGATCTTGTTTAATCAGCGCTTGAACTATAAAGGTTGGGGCGGATTAGTTTTCCTGCTTATCGGTATGGTGCTGATTAAAATGTCGTAACGGATAATACAATTCTTAAAGCTATTAGTACTTATTCTACAATATAGTACTAATAGCTTTTCAATATATAATTACATCCAAAGTTAATAGTTTCAGTAAAATGAAAATATTTAAAATATTGATCTAATGTCCATGGAATAATATATGATTATTTATTCACTGGTTTTTTTGAAAAATTAGATTCTCTTTATTCTATTAATTCATTTTTATAAAAAAAAGCATTAAACCCTTCAGAGTAGAAAGTTTATTTATATCTATCATATTTTAGATAGAATGACTAAAAAGGGATGTTTATTTTTAAAAATCAGCAATAAGGATAATGTTTATATTTTTATAATTAAGATCATTATATTTTATATATTGCATGCGATTGATTTTGATTTTATTTAATAAATATATTCATTTTTTATGCTCATAGAAAGGAAATATCATGAATGATGTAATGATAGTAACCCCACATAGTAGTTTTCGCGATAGATTGATTTATGATGGAATGGCTTCTACAGAATATGGAAATATCTCATTAAGTGATGCAGTAAATATATACTGCATGAAGAAAGATATGATTTGCCCTGTGTGTGGTGAGGTGAATTGTGTTTATTTCAAAAGATTGTGCGATGATTTACTAAAAAAGCCTAATGATAAAGAACTTAAATAAACAATGGTTAAAAGCCAAACGATAGGAGTTCCATTTACAAAGGTTGTTGATGAGTATCGTAATAAAGTTGAAAATCAACTCGCTGGTGTTCTTAAAAAAAATGGCATTGTTCCAACGCTAAAGATTAGGCAGGAAATGTTTTCAAAGTATATGAATTTATTTGATATGTTGAATAGGAAGGTGGTAAATGGAAAGGAAGTATATATTGATAAACACATTAAGAGTTCAATATTCAGTAAGATTAATTCTAAAACATCTGTGGTATTAACATATTTAAATACTTTAGATGGTGCTAGAAATATTAAAAACTACCCTGAAATGATAGATGCTTTGAGAAAAAATGATTTCAATAGAGCTTCTAAAATTTTTTACAAAATGATGCCTAAAGATTTAGAAAGCTATTTAGCATTAGATACTATTACTGATGAAGCAATAGCCAAAAGGCAAGCTGATGAGGAATTGAAAAAATTCAAAGTAAAGCCAAAGAGGAAATAATAAAATTACAAATAAATGAAGCTATTAAGACAGCATCAGAAATAATTTCAGATATTGGTGATAAAACATCTAAAGTTATTGGAGATAAATATAAGGTTGCATCTGATAAAATAATTAATGAATTAAATGATTTTAAAGGTAAAAAAATCAAAAATTCAAGTGATACGTTAAAAATTTTAGAGAAAACAATAAATAACCCATACCTTAAAGTTCATAAGAAAGACCTTCCCGCCATTTCTCAGGCTATAAAATTTATAGATGGAAAGAAGTTATCGGAGAATTTATATAAACTAGGTGGCTCTTTTAGGCTTGCGGATAAATTTTTTAAATTTGAAAAAATAAAAACTAAGGTTGAAGAGGGGTTTGAAACGGGAAACTGGAGACCTCTAGTTTTGGAAATTGAAGCTATGGCATTAGCAGGAGTTGCATCACCTATTGTATTAGCATTTACATCAGCAAGTCTAAGCTTATTATTACCGGTTACTATTTCAGTAACACTTTTATCTGTATCTGCCATCGTATTAACCGCTGTGATTACATCTTATATTGATGCAGATTTTGCTGCTGCAATAAATAAAGAAATTATTCCATAAAAGGTATTTTTAAAGCCATAATTATGAATTAGTCTGTATTTAATTTTTTATATTTAATAGGTAGAAATAGAAATGCATTTACTGTAGCGCAAGTAATAGTGAAGACTGATATAAAGATAGCGTAATAATAAAGGAATGAAGTAAATTCAAAAGCGGAAATTGAGCGCAAATTTATATTTCCGTTTGACATGTTATAGTTTAAGAAGTAATTAATATATGTAATAATAAAAACAATTAAAATTATACTAAAATAACCAAATATGGTTGTAACTATCCCTTTGTTGTATAGTTTAAAATGTTCTTTTTTTATTTCTATAGAATTCCATACAATCAAATAGTATGGAATGGAAAAAAAAGGTGCCATTTTACAGTATAAAGCGGATAGATAGCTTTCATTTCGATAATAATCTGAATAAATTACAGGTATCTCACCTATCCAATTACTAATGTTTATTATTACTATATTGGGTATCATGTGTAACCATATAGCAGAAAGAGGAATAACCCCCAGCAAAATGGTAATAATAAAAACTAAGCTTGAATTGATCTTGAAAGACATTTTAGAATTCCTACTTCACATGATGGTGATAATAATATTCATTTCTATTGTCATGTAAAGATTTATTACTTCCTACTGTGTAGAGAAATACAAATTTCATTTGAGATGAAAAAAGAATATGAGAAACAGTAAAGACTCTAAATAATACGTTTTTACTTTTAATAATAAATCAAATGGATAGGTAAAATAGAGGACAAAGCTCGTTAATGCCGTCATGCTGTGATATGCAGTGAGACAGAAAAGAAGTGAGAGTAGTGAGAAAATAAAAGGTCAAAACATCCCGTTAAAAATAATGCCGCTCAATTCAAGTGATCGGCATTAAACTGATGGTTCTTTTTTCAAGTCTTAATCAAACTTCAAGTAATATCAATCAATCGCCGCAACGATTTTGATCTCAACTTTATATTCTGGCTTCATTAATGCGGCTTGAACAGTGCAACGGACTGGCGCACTGCCAGCGACAACCCAGGCATCCCACGCTTGGTTCATGCCAGTAAAATCTGCTTTATCTGCAAGGAAGATAGTGGCATCTAAAATTTTGCTTTTATCTGAACCGACTCGACCTAACATGACATCAATGGCAGCCAATGCATCCGCGGTTTGAATAATAATGTCGCCATCCAGTTTTTCTGGGACGCTAGTATAATAGACCACGTTGTTATGGATAACTGCTTCAGACCAACGGGTATCTGGGTCAATGCGTTCAATAGTCATAATTGTTCCTTATTATCAGTGCTGACCAAGGATATCAGTTTGCTACTATGATGAAAATCAGTTCGTTAATGAAACGATAATTAGCTCAGCAGCCATCTTGAACTCATGGTAAAGTGTGCCCATTAACAGTAAGCAATATAGGTTTGTAGTGTCTAACGACTTTTCAGCAGATGGCTTTCTAGCAAAAACAATTCCTGGATTCCAACCTCGAGAGGCGCAGGTCACCATGTCTGACGCCGTGGCTCAGTCTATCGAACAGCAACATGTGCTGGTGGCTGAGGCGGGGACAGGAACAGGGAAAACTTACGCTTATCTCGTCCCTGCATTGCGTAGCGGCAAAAAAGTGATTGTTTCTACGGGCTCGAAGGCACTTCAGGATCAACTCTACCATCGTGACCTACCTACGATCATCAATGCGATGAATTACACGGGTAAAACGGCGCTGCTGAAAGGACGCTCAAATTACCTGTGCCTTGAACGGTTGGACCAGCAATCTCTTGGTGGAGGAAGCCTCGAACCTGAAATTCTGGCGGCGGTAGTCAGATTACGCAGTTGGTCCATCGAATCGGAGTTAGGGGATACCAGCACCTGCCATGATATTGCTGAAGATAGTGCGGTTTGGCCATTGGTCACCAGCACGAATGACAACTGTTTAGGTAGTGATTGTCCGCGTTATCAAGAGTGTTTTGTGCTTAAAGCTCGTCGTAAGGCGCTTGATGCGGATGTGGTGGTGGTCAATCATCACTTATTTATGGCAGATCGGGTTGTGAAGGATACTGGTTTTGGAGAGTTAATTCCTCAAGCGGATGTGATGATCTTTGATGAAGCCCACCAAATTCCAGATATTGCAAGTCAGTATTTTGGTCAGCAGCTGAGTAGCCGCCAATTATTAGATTTGGCTCGTGATATGATCATGACTTATCGTACGGAGCTAAAAGATCAAGCCCAACTGCAAAAAAGCGCAGATAGGCTAACCCAAAGTACACTGGATTTTCGCCTTAATTTAGGGGAAAACAGTTTTCGCGGTAATTTACGTGAATTACTGAAGTTATCTGAAGTACAGCGTGCACTAACGTTGCTCGATGATGCGCTTGAACTCTGCTATGAGGTGATCAAAACATCATTAGGTCGCTCTCAAAGTTTAGACTCTATTTTTGAGCGAGTGACCATTTACCGTAACCGTTTAAGTCGCCTAAAAGAGGTGACTATCCCAGGCTATAGCTATTGGTTTGAAAGTTATGGGCGTCATTTTTTATTGGCGTTAACCCCACTTACTGTTGCGGATAAATTCAGTGAAATGATAGCCAGTACCTCGGCAAGTTGGGTATTCACATCGGCGACATTGTCCGTGAATGAAAAGTTAAGCCATTTTACAGACAGGCTCGGTCTTAGTGACGCGAAAACATTGTTGCTTGCTAGCCCCTTTGATTATGAACGCCAAACCTTACTGTGTGTCCCGCGATTTTTACCTGAACCTAATCAACGGGGAAGTGCACAGAAATTGGCGAATATGCTGCGTCCACTGATCGAAAAAAACCAAGGTCGTTGTTTCTTCTTATGCACTTCACATTTGATGATGCGAGAACTTGCAGAAGAATTTAAAGCATCGCTTACGCTGCCTGTCCTTATGCAAGGTGAAAGCAGCAAAAATAAGCTGTTAGCTCAGTTTATTGCCGCGGGGAATGCGGTTTTAGTGGCAACGAGTAGTTTTTGGGAAGGGGTGGATGTCCGAGGGGATGAACTGACATGTGTGATCATTGATAAACTGCCCTTCACGGCTCCTGATGATCCGTTATTACGCGCACGAATTGAAGATTGTGAGCTCCGTGGTGGGGACCCATTTGCTGATGTGCAGTTACCTGATGCCGTGATCACCTTGAAGCAAGGCGTTGGACGCTTAATCCGTGATACGAAAGACTATGGAGTGATTGTAATCTGTGATAATCGCTTAGTGACTCGACCTTATGGCGAAGTGTTTTTACGTAGCTTACCACCATCACCACGCACTCGTAGCCTGAATAAAGCGATTGATTTTTTGGCGCAAAAGCGTTCCGAGTCAATGGAAAAACACTAATTTAGTGCAATCTCGTGGGTGGTTTATGTTAAGATACCGCCCATCTTTCAGGTTGCCGTCATAAGGCGACAACAAAAAACCTAATATTTGCCGGAGTTTAGGCATGTCGAGTCGTATTCTAGCTGTTGATACAGCCACTGAAGCTTGTTCTGTTGCACTTTTGTGTGACGGTGAAATTATTTCGCGTTTTGCGATTTCTCCTCGTGAACATACCCAGAAAGTACTTCCTATGGTTGAAGAAGTATTAGTGCAAGCGGGTATTACGTTAAATCAATTAGATGCATTAGCATTTGGGCGCGGACCCGGTAGTTTTACTGGCGTGCGGATTGGCGTGGGGATCGCACAAGGGTTAGCGCTTGGCGCTGATTTACCTATGATCGGCATTTCTTCATTAATGACACTGGCACAAGGTGCATATCGCACAACAGATTGCTCACGTGTTCTGGTCGCGATTGATGCTCGAATGTCAGAAATCTACTGCGCACAATATCAACGTGATGAGCAAGGTTTTTGGTTAGGTGAAGAGACTGAAGCTGTCATGCTTCCAGCAGATTTCAAAGCTAAACTCTCAGAGTTACAAGGACAATGGTGCTACGCCGGTACTGGTTGGGGTGCTTATCCTGAATTGTTACAAGGTTCGACCATAAGTGATAGCCTGATTACTCTGCCAGCTGCGCAAGATATGTTGCCAATAGCAGAACAGTTATGGATAGCGGGTAAAATAACTGCGGTAGAGAATGTTGAGCCAACTTACCTGCGTAATGAAGTCACTTGGAAAAAATTACCCGGTCGCGAATAAAAATAAAAACCATTTTTGTAGAATGAAAATAAATAGCTATTAGGTTAATACTAGATAGCTATTTTTTTTACCTAAGACATAAAATTGGCTTTTAATTGAGCTATCATTGAACAAATGAGTACTAATAACAATTGAATTGAACATATAATGTGGTGAGGTTTTTGGGCTGTATTAATACTTATTATCTCAGTTTATAATGATGGCTAATTGGAGGTGGAAAATGAAAATTCAATTTAGCTACCGCTCAGCAATGAAAACGCTGTTACTTGCGGGCATATTAGCGCTGGCTGGTTGTGTATCGATCCCTCAATCGATCAAAGGTTCGGTGCCTAATCCTGCAGAAAATCTTAAATCGGTACAAAATGCACCGGAAATGTTTATCGGTCAAGAAGCGCGTTTTGGCGGCAAGGTTATTTCTGTTTTAAATGAACCGAAAAGAACGCGAATTGAAATAGCGGTCATGACGTTAAATAAATACGATGCTGCGCCGGAATTAAATTCCGCATCTCTTGGTCGTATCTATGCCTATATCAATGGGTTCGTTGAACCAAATGATTTTAGAAACCGCTATGTGACTGTTGTAGGTAATATTACCGGAGAGCAAGCTGGAAAAATTGGTGAAGTTCCTTATCAATACGTGACGATGAATGTGACTGGCTTTCAACGTTGGAGTATTGCTCAAAGTGTGATGATCCCACCGCCTGCGGGACCATGGGGTTATGGTTATTATGGTTCTCCATATTACTATAATCATCCTTGGGGATGGGGCTATGGATATCCAGTAGGACCTGCTCAGGTGCAAACCTATTTAACGGAAGATTAAAGAGTAATCAATATTATTATTCTGCTAAAAATCCTAGTTAATCTAGGATTTTTTTTACAAAAAAACGAAATGGCAGTGGATGATTAACCGCTTAATTCTCCAAAAATTTCTCACAACGGTGTATAATTACGGGATATAAACAGAGTAAAACTCTGATGAATTAATCTTAAGTTGAATAGGGCGGCATAGACCGCCTTATTTTTATCTCGAAGGAATGAAATTTATTTAGTGATATAGCTCTCAACCTTAGCATTGTTTAATTTTCAAACTGGTACAATGAGTTAATAATTTGTTAAAGGGTTGTGTAAAATAATAACTCACTAAATTCAGGAGTAACATTTTGGAAAAAATCTGGCTAAAAAATTATCCTGCTGATGTACCTGAAGAAATAAATCCTGATGACTTCGCGTCATTAGCAGAGTTACTTGAAAATGCCGTTGCTCAATATGCGGATCAACCTGCGTTCATTAACATGGGCGCTGTGATGACGTATCGTAAGCTTGAAGAGAGAAGCCGAGCATTTGCCGCATACCTACAAAATGGATTGGGTCTTAAAAAAGGGGATCGTGTTGCCTTAATGATGCCAAATTTACTGCAATATCCTATTGCACTGTTTGGTATCTTACGTGCGGGTATGGTCGTGGTGAATGTCAATCCACTGTACACCCCGCGAGAGTTAGAGCATCAACTTAATGACAGTGGAACGACAGCGATTGTTATCGTCTCTAACTTTGCGCATACCCTAGAGAAAATCGTATTTAATACAAAGGTTAAACACGTCATTTTAACTCGCCTTGGTGACCAACTTCCCCGTCCGAAAGCCACCATCGTGGATTTTGTCGTGAAATACATCAAGCGCTTAGTACCGAAATACAATCTGCCTGATGCAATTTCGTTTCGCCGTGCGATGCATCAGGGATATCGGATGCAGTATATCAAGCCGAATATCAAGGGTGATGATTTGGCATTTTTGCAATATACCGGTGGAACGACTGGGGTGGCAAAAGGTGCAATGTTAACTCATCGCAATATGTTGGCAAATATTGCGCAGGCCAGAGCAGCATATGGTCCAGTTTTACATTTTGGTCATGAATATGTGGTTACAGCTCTACCGCTTTATCATGTATTTGCACTTACGGTAAATTGCTTATTATTTATTAATGTCGGTGGTGTGAACTTACTGATTACCAATCCGCGAGATGTTCCGGATACGGTTAAACAGTTAGCTAAATATCCATTTACAGCGATCACGGGCGTTAACACATTATTCAATGCGTGGTTGCAAAATCCCGATTTTCAAAAGTTGGATTTCTCGCGCTTGCGGCTGTCCGTTGGCGGAGGAATGCCTGTCCATAAAGCCGTCGCACAGAAATGGCAAGCGCTGACGGGGCGGCATTTATTGGAAGGCTATGGCTTAACTGAGTGTTCACCATTAGTTTCAGGTAACCCATATAATTTAACAGCTTATAGTGGTAGTATCGGAATACCCGTTCCATCAACAGATGTGAAATTTTTAGACGATGATGGGCATGAAGTTCCCCGTGGTACGGCGGGTGAAATGTGGGTAAAAGGTCCACAAGTAATGAAAGGGTATTGGAATCGTCCTGATGCAACGAGCGAAGCCATTGTGGATGGCTGGTTAGCTACCGGTGATATCGCTGAAATAGACGATGAAGGCTATATTCGTATTGTTGATCGTAAGAAAGATATGATTATTGTCTCTGGTTTTAACGTCTATCCAAATGAAATTGAAGATGTAATTTCCATGCACCCTGATGTGGTTGAATGTGCGGCCATTGGTGTGCCAAGTGAAAGCACTGGAGAAGCAGTAAAAGTCTTCGTGGTTACTAAAAATTCTTCATTGACCGCTGCAGATCTTAAAACATTTTGCCGTCGTTCGTTAACCGCTTATAAAGTACCGAAAATTTTTGAGTTTCGTGATGAGCTACCAAAATCTAACGTAGGGAAAATCCTACGAAAAGAGTTAAGAGCCGAAGAGCAGCAAGCACGAGAAAAATCACCGTCATAATGAATTATTGAGTGGTGAATTAACAAAAGCAATGTGTAACGCCGGTTTTTACCGGCGTTACTGTGTCCGTCAGATACACTTAACTAAATTATAATAAAGAGAAACTTGTTTTGAATTACCGTTTAGTCACAACAGATAGCGAATTAGCCAAAGTCTGCCAAGAGGCCAGCGATGCACCGTGGTTAGCATTAGATACTGAGTTTGTTCGCACTAGAACCTATTACCCTCAACTGGGGTTATTGCAGTTGTATGATGGAAAACAGGTTTCATTGATTGATCCGCTTTTAATGACGGACTTTAGCCCATTTAAGGCACTGTTAACCAACCCAAACCAATTAAAATTTCTACATGCAGGCAGTGAAGACTTAGAAGTTTTTATGCATGATTTTGGTTGTGTGCCTGAGCCAATGATAGATACTCAAGTGCTTGCCGCGTTCTTGGGTTATCCAATTTCTTGTGGTTTTGCGACGTTAGTTGCAGAACATTTGGGTGTCGAGCTAGATAAAAGCGAATCACGAACAGATTGGCTTGCTCGACCTTTAAGTGAGAAACAGTGTGATTATGCGACTGCAGATGTCCTTTATTTGCTGCCACTCGCGAAAATTTTGATGGAAAAAGTGTCAGAAGAAGGTTTATTAGCGGACGCACAAGATGAATGTCAGCGTATCGTTGCGCGTCGTCAAAAAACAGTCAAACCAGAAAAAGCTTATTTAAGCATCACTAATGCATGGCAGCTACGTGATGAGCAACTTGCCTGTTTGCAATTACTGGCAGCATGGCGTCTTGACCAAGCGAAAGCACGGGATATGGCAATAAACTTCGTCATTAAAGAAGAAAATTTATGGAAGGTCGCTCGCTACTTACCAAGTTCATTAGGTGAGCTGGACGCATTAGGTTTATCAGGGCAGGAAATTCGTTGTCACGGTCGGCGTTTATTAAGTATCGTTGAGGACGCGAAAAAACTCGATGAAAGCCAATATCCTGCACCTGTGGCTAATATCACAGAGCAAAGCCAGTACAAAAGTATCTTTAAAGAAATAAAAGCTGTGGTGAAAGAGATCGCTGAGAATGAAAAATTCAACCCTGAATTACTGGCATCTCGCCGTCAAATAAACCAATTACTAGCAGTGCATTGGGGATTAAAAGAGAAATCATGTCAGCCTGAACTGCTTGCAGGTTGGCGTGGACGATTATTGGAAGGACCCTTAACTCGATTACTTAGCCAAGCGTAATCCGTGATAAAGGCACAAAATAGCGATAATTTTGTGCCTTTATGTGATTTTCAAGGCACTTTTTTTCTTGGGTATTTTGTTATTCTTATCAGTAAGTTTTATTCTCATTCCGACAATCCTAAATATTTATTCCTCTTTAAATAATGAAGATTATTATTTAACACTAATCTAAAAATAACCCCATCCATTGAGATTAATATCATTATTTAATGCCGTTCAATTCTGTAATTACTCTTAAAAAAATAGCAAAGATAAATAAAGATCGAACTTAAAATAGCTCATTACAGGGATGATTAACATTTATAGGGGGGGAGCTATTTTATAGTTTATTGAAAAATAAAAAGAAAAAACACCATTCTAATGTAATGATTTTTCATTGAATTATAAAACCTTTATTTGTAAATAAAACGCATTCTCATAAAATCATTTTCAGTTTGTGGGTCCACAAATATGTCCAAGAGAAAAGAGTAAAAAGCATCATCTCCTTTTAATTTTTTACTAATTGAATAAGGAAATCACTATGAATAAAAGTACTAAAGCGACGTTAATTGCTATTTTGGCAGGTATGTCTACCTATGCGAGTGCGATAACGGAATCTGCACAGAGCCAAACGTATGAGACAGAAAGGTCGGATGTAACGGTAGGAGTAACGCAATCAGTTAAAGACCCACATGGTGGTGAGATTGGTTCGCCGGGCATTGGTTATCGTCACAAATCTGATGGAAAAAGGATTTCATTTTCTGGTTTAACCAGATTGGTTATGTTCCCAAAAGAGGGCAATGTCTATGTTGTTCCTAGAACACCGCACGGTAATGTCGATATGGGGAAATTCCAGTTCTCTAAAATCGCAGATGCCGAAGTTTATTATGGGGATTGGTCACAAACTGGAATGGAAGATGATGCTAAGCACACTGCTTTCTTCTCTGGCCAAGATGCAACAACATCAGTACCAACCGAAGGTAAAGCCACTTACACCATTGCAGGGATCAATCAATATGATGGTGAGAAAAAGCTTTCCGGTGTATTTGAAGCTGACTTTGGTGATAAGGGCTATACCGGTTCATTACAAGGCGAGAACTTAAAAATTGCTCTTGAGGGTCAAATACATGATGCCGGTTCATTCTCAGGTTCAGCAATTGCTAATGATACCGTATCAGGTATGAGCTATGGACGCTTCTTTGGCGAGAATGCGGAACATGTTGGTGGTGTCGCCGTGTTTAATAGTGAACATCAATATGATACCGCTTTTGGTGGTAGCCAGAACCAAGAGTAATCTCTATTTCGCAATATAGCTGCTATCAGGTAGGCAAAAGTCATTTTGCCTACCTGTATTTTTGTGGAAAAAGGAAAAGGAAGGCGGATGAAAAAAATAATCAACAAGATTGAAGTATTAATTATATTGTTGTTTTCTATGAATTCATTTTCTGAGAAAAATTATGGGCATCAGCAATATGAACAGATAATTGAAGTTTTAACTGAAATAAATAACACAAGAAATAAAGCGCCCACGATAATCCCACTTAAAATAAATAAAAATGTCGACGACCTTGGTTTTATTCTTTATGATTTAGTTAATCGGCAAAAATTCCAGCAAATCGATAGAATATTACCTGACTATCTGAATGATGAAAATCATGATAAAGGTATGTTGGATTATATTTCAGCAGAAAGAGCTTATTTTAATGGTGATTATCCATTAGCACTAAAATTTTATTTGAAAATAGTCAATGGTAACCCTGACTCAGTCTTTTCTGAAATGAAATTGGCTCATGTCTATATAAAAAACAGTTATCATCGTGAAGCATTAAGTTTATATAAAAAGATAAAAGATAAATATCGAGTCAATTTACCGGAAGACCGAATCAAGCAGATAGACAAAGAAATCACAGCATTAGAAAAACGTGGTCATTGGCAGGGAAATTTCAATGCGGATTTAAAGTATGACACAAACTATACTGAGGCTCATGGTAACAAGGAACAGCAATGTGGCACGATCTGGTGTATGCAAGGCAGTGAAATTAAATCTGGTTTAGTGTACGGGTTTTCAGGAAATGCCAATAAAATCCTTTGGCAATATCGAGGTCACTCGCTGTTAGCCAGTATGGGTGGAAATGTATGGGAATACCCACATCGCTCAGTAAAAAGGCGCTTTTCGAGTTACTCATCAATAAGCTATCAGTATCTTTATGGGAATAAAAAGATCACGTTTTCACCTATTGCAGATATCAATTGGCGGGGGCATTTGTTTGATCATTACAGTGTAGGTGCAAGCATTACTGGGGTATATTTCCCCAGTAATAAGCTTTATTTGCTATCTAACCTGGCATATAAAAATCAAACTTTCTTTGGTAAACGAACATCACGTTCAGGCTATGATATTAATTACAGTATGACCGCTATTTATTCGATTAACCCACAATGGAGTGTATTCTCAAATATATATAGCGGTAAAAATATTGAAAAATATAAAAGTGATAGCTACCAAGTGTCAGGGTTAACAGTGGGCTCAATTAATGCTGTTGGCTCGAATAAGTTAGTCAATAAACTAACAAGCAGCAATTATGATTTTTTTGATTTCGATAGTGCACTTAATACAAAACGTAGTGATGAATCGTGGGAATTAAATAGCCAAATAACATTATTAGATCATACATTTCTATCATTAAAACCAACGTTCTATGTTAATTACAAATTCAATGATAGCAGTGCAAGAATAAGCTATTCCTATAATAAAAGCGAAGTGGGTTTAAATTTAAGTAAAACATTTTAGTTTGCATTGAGATTTAATATGAAAGTAACAACAGTGGTGGCAATGAAAATTGCCACAGGGTTAGCTATGGGGGGCATTTCACTTTCGTCTTATGCCAGCTCAAGGGAACAAGTGGGCAATATTCAGGTAAAAGACCAAATCGACACGATTAAGCAACGTGACCAAAAAGGTGCGGATGACCAATATGATAGAGATGAATCCAATATTTATATCAGTAAAGAAGCAGCCGAACGTTATAAAGGTACTAACCCTGCCGATATTTTAAATCATGGCGTTGGGGTTTATAGCGGAGATGCGCGTAATAGCGGGGCATTAGACCCAAATGTTCGCGGCATTCAAGGGCAAGGGCGCGTACCCGTTACTGTCGACGGTACGGAACAAGCTATAACGGTATGGCGTGGTTACAACGGTGCGAATAATCGTAATTATGTTGACCCTAATATGATCAGTAGCATCACAGTGATAAAAAGCCCGATGTTAGATCGTGATATTCGTACTTCTATTGGTGGTGGCGTTGCGGTTAAAACCCTCAGTATTGATGATATCGTCCCATCAGATGAACATTTTGCTGTCGATCTTAAATTGGAAACGCGAACTAATTCGACAAAGCCTCGAATTAACCAGTTGCATCTTGGAAGCGATTACCGCGATGACCCAGAACTGATGGATAGTTTAGTTAATCATTATAATGACAGTCTATCGTTAGTGATGTTCCGTGATCCTGAGACATCTGTAGAGCCAGATCAACCAGGAAGTTCGAATTTTTTTAATTTAAAAGACAGCGCGATGCGAGTGGCACTTGGGTTACGGCAAGAAAAATTTAATCTGCTATTTGCTTATAGCCACCGAAACCAAGGAAACTATTTTTCAGGTCGTCATGGCGCACATTATTTCCGAGAACCTATTATTACTCGAGATAATCAGTATTCAGAAAAGACGCTAGATCCTAACATTCCCTTTGTGGCAAATGTCTATTTGCCCACCAAAGAAGTGGGTAATACCTCCAGCAATATCGAGACTTTTCTGCAAAAAATGAATTTACAACTTTCTGAATCACAGAGTGTCTCCCTTGGGTATGTACATACTAAAAGTCATTATGGGGAAATAATGCCCTCACAAATTCGTTTTCATGATTTAGCGGGAGAAATTCCGCAATGGCCGTTGGCAAATCTTAGTTTAGGCTCTTTTTCTGTTAACTATGGATTTAAACCCAGCGACCAGCCGTTTTTTGATTTTCAGTTAAGTTATTGGCTAACAAAAATGGATTTAAATTCAAACACTGCGGGTGCTTTACCTAGACAAGCGATGGAGTATGACTGGTCTACTGATATGACTTATAGAAATCCCTTTGTAAATGGAAAACTAGTGGATGGTATAAAACTGAGTCAGCTCAATGACAGGCAAGGTATTTCCTTGTCTAATAAGACCCAATTAATGCCTAGCTTTGATGTGACTCTCATTGGTAATTTTATGAATGAGAAAATTCATAGTCATGATGATATTTATGATCCTAATGCTGAAGTACCTAAATATCACGTATTTCGAGCGATTCCGCGCGAAGGCAAACGCCAAGAATACAGTGGAGCAATTAGATTGGATTGGCGCCCCACGAATTGGCTACATGTCAATGCAGGTATTCAGTATCAAAATTATTGGTCGCGAGATTTATTAAGGGAACGTCGATTAAAAGCAAAAGACTCCCGATTTGCGGCGCATCAAATTGAGAAAGCCATGAATTTTGAATATACTCGACCCTTTACTGAAGAGGAAGCCAGTAAGGTTAAGGGCTATGTGGATAGTAAAGGGCGTACTTTTGATGGTTACGATAACGTGGGTAATTGGCCGGACAGTACTATTGGCGTTTCTAGAATTGAATGGTTTGTCGCAGAAGCGTTATCACTCCCTAAGCATTCCCTAAAAAAAGCCGAGCACTATTCTACAATTCATGAAGAGTATGAGGGGTTTCGTATTTCCGGATTCGACTATATCAAATGGCGAGTGGATGAAGATGGCAAGCTCACTGCGGAGAATAACCCATTCTATAACGGCGAAATTGACCTCTCAGAAGAGGTGATTGACCCGATTAGCCAGAAAAAAGTCAAAGCAATTATTGCTTATCGTGCTCCAAATAAAGAATGGGATTATATTTCAGTCGACGAGAACCAAAAGTATAAAAACCCAGGTAAACGTATTAATTCCGCGTGGAGTCCATCAATAGGGGGATCTGTCTACCTCTCCGATAATGACCGAGTGTTTGCGCGTTACGCCGAAACCGTCAGAATGCCCAGTATTTTTGAAGATACCATCGGTTTTTCTGGCGGCGGTAAAGTCACTATAGGGCATCGCCCCTTTAAGCCAGAACGCAGCCATACTTTTGAAATTGGGTATGTGCGTAATTTACAAAGCTGGTTGAAGTCAGAAAATGCCGCCGATTTTAGAATCAACTATTACCATAATATGATTGAAAACGCCTTTGATCGTGATGGTAATTTGGTTTTTGCACAAATGGATCAGCACCGAACCGCTGGATTGGAAGTGCTAGCCCGTTATGATAATGGACGTTTCTTTGGGGATTTAGGAATTGATTTCCGGCTGAAAAATGAAGTTTGTGATGATGCATCGATGGCTCGTTTAGACCCGCTGAATAAGTACAAAGGGTCAATCTGTACTGAAGGCGGCTTTCCGCACGGCTATCTCCGAACCCAGTTACAACCTAAATACAGTATCCATACTAACCTCGGTATGCGTTTCTTTAATGAAAGTTTGGAAGTTGGCGGACGTATACGCTATCACGCCAAAACAGAAAATAAAGATGAAGCACAGATAGCGAGCAAGTTTGGTCCTTCTTATTCACCGTTAAACAATAACCCGATGAGTTGGAATGCGGTATTTGTCACGGATGCTTATGTTACCTACCAAGTGAATAAAAACCTGTTAGTGGAGTTATTAGCTTCTAACGTATTAAACGAATATTACATTGACCCATTGACGCGTAGCATGATGCCTGCGCCGGGAAGATCTCTTCGTTTAAGTGTGACTAGTCACTTCTAAGGCTCAGCCCCAGCAAAGTATATTTGCTGGGGCTGATTAGGAATATCGCCATGAATTATTTTCGAATTTATTATGGATTACCGCTTTCTGGCTTATTACACGGCACCATTATTTATTTCTGTTTTTTTACAGTCAATTCATTGTCATTCAAAATGACAGCACCGTTAATTTCTCCAGTGGTGACCGTCGCGTTAACTCAGTTTTTAGTTGAGCAGCAAGTGAGTGTCCCCCAAGAAAGCCAATCGGTAACTGGAGATGAACTCAATGCCATCGAGGAGTTTGAGTACGCGAATATCAAGGTCAGTAAGCAGCGTAACCATCAAGATAATGCCTCAAATACCGTCGCTGATAAAACACCCAATGAAGTGAAATCTAAAAAGCGTAATCCTGTAAAAAATAAAGCTAAACCAGAAGAAAAAGCCAAGAAAGACAGTTCTCGGGATGATTTGCAAACCCAAAGAGCAAAAGAAGGAGAAAGCAAAGCAAATTCTTTAGCTGCAGGGCAGCAAGGTGACCTCGCTCATTTTTCTGATGGCGAAAATAACATCAATGCCAAACAGCGCTATTTAGACCAGATCAAACGGGAAATTGATAGCCACAAACAGTACCCGCGACGAGCACGCAAAATGCGTATGCAAGGGGATATTCAAGTTCAGTTTGATGTCACAGAGAAAGGTGAATTGGTCAATACGAAAGTGCTGGATTCAGAAATGAGCTCATTTTTTGAACAATCGATATTAGATGCAATTAAGCGTTGCAAACCTTTGGGTAAACCACCAGAGGATATGAACAGGCAGTTGAAATTAGAGATTAATTTTAAATTAGATTAGAAAAATGGGGTAAAAATCAAGCCGCTATAGTGGTATAGCGGCATTGTACAATATTACTGTTCTGCTGGTTTTGTCTCTTTAACATCTTTACCTTCCTCTGCTTCAGGAAGAGTGACGTTTAATTCGAGAACAGAAATATCATCATCTTTTTGTTCAAATTGTACGGATAACATTTCTGGGTCAACTTGAACATACTTGCAAATAACTTGCAAAATATCTCGCTTCATATCAGCAAGATAAGCTGGCTCACTATCACCGCGGCGACGTTCAGCAACGATGATTTGCAGTCGCTCTTTTGCGATATTTGCTGTCGTCTTTTTTCTCGACAGAAAGAAATCCAATAAAGCCATTATTTATCCCCCAAATAGACGCTTTAAGAAGCCTTTTTTCTCTTCTTCAATGAAACGCATAGGGCGATCTTCACCTAAAATACGTTCTACACAGTCGCTATATGCTTGTCCTGCGTCAGAGTCAGAGTCCAGAATAACCGGTTCACCTTGGTTAGAAGAACGTAGAACAGATTGATCTTCTGGGATCACACCAATTAATGGAATGCACAGAATTTCTAGAACGTCTTCCATACTGAGCATGTCACCACGGGTTACGCGACCTGGGTTGTAGCGAGTCAGTAATAAGTGTTCCTTAATTGGGTCTTGACCTTTTTCTGCACGACGAGACTTAGACGATAAGATCCCTAAAATACGGTCTGAGTCGCGAACAGAAGAGACTTCTGGGTTGGTTGTGATGATGGCTTCATCAGCGAAATAAAGCGCCATTAATGCACCGCTTTCAATGCCCGCGGGAGAATCACAAATAATAAAATCAAACGCCATTTCGTTGCTAAGTTCATCAAGAACTTTTTCAACACCTTCACGAGTCAGGGCGTCTTTATCACGAGTTTGTGATGCAGGCAGAATATAGAGGTTTTCAGTACGTTTATCTTTAATTAACGCCTGATTTAGAGTTGCATCACCTTGGATAACGTTGACGAAGTCATATACTACGCGACGTTCACACCCCATGATTAGGTCAAGGTTACGTAGACCGATATCGAAATCGATAACTACAGTTTTGTTCCCTTTTTGAGCTAGGCCGGTAGCTATGGCCGCGCTTGAAGTGGTTTTACCAACGCCACCTTTACCAGAAGTAACAACAATTATGCGTGCCATGAATAATTCCTTGTAAATAAGGTCTAATTTAAGTATTCAATATTAAGTTTGTTATCAACTAAACAAAGTTTAGCTGCTTTGGTGAGAAATTCAGTAGGTATTTGATCGCTCAACCAATACTCGCCTGCAATCGACACTAGCTCTGCTTGCAAATGAGTACAATAAATCTGGCTTTCCATATCTCCAGAGGCACCAGCAAGGGCTCGACCTCTCATAACACCATAGATATGAATATTACCATCTGCTAATAATTCTGCACCTGCACTAACATTACTTGTGACGATGAGATCACTATTTGGCGCATAAATGCGCTGACCTGAACGTACTGGAGTATTGATAATGCGAGTTTTGCGATAAGCAGATTCGATAGGGGCAGACTGAGGTGCAATATCAGATTTTGCAAAAGTGACGTCATCCGTTGATGGTTCTGGCGTTTTTTTGCTTTTACCTTCATTGAGTACGGGCAGTCCCGCTTCATTGATTTTTTGTCTTAATAGTGGGTCAGTGCAACCGCTAACGCCAACAATTCGAAGACCAGCAGAAACTATCGCCTTGTGAATACTGTACATATCCGCGTGATGCGTTAATTCTGCAACATTAATAACAACTGGGGCATTTTTAAGAAAATCAGGAGCCTGACTTACTTTGTCTTGCAGCGCTTTTTTGATGAGTTTAGGCTCTTCACTGTGTAAGTGAATGACTGAAAGAGTAAAACTGCTGCCTTTAAGTTCTATTGGCGATTGTGGCATCTATCTAGACTCAGCAAATTAAAATTTCCGAAACAATCCTCGGGTGAAGATACTCAGTAAAACAATAGCATGTTATAGTTACTGCATACTTCAAGCAAGCTTACGAACCAAGAAAAAGAGTTAAATATAATGATTTGTGCAATTTATAGAAGCCCGAACCGTGATCAAACTTATTTATATATCGAAAAAAAAGATGATTTTTCACGCGTTCCTGAAGAACTCCTTAAACAGTTTGGCAAACCTCAGTTCTCAATGTTAATTTCGTTAGATAAACGTGAAAAGCTGGCTAATGCTGATATTGAGCGAGTTCGCGCTGATCTCCAAGACGTTGGTTATTACTTGCAATTCCCACCTCCGGTCGAAGATTTACTTTCTGAATACCGTGAACTAAACGACTAAGACAATTTAGGAAGATCCTTAAAAAGCCATTATCGTCAGGAGGATAAAAATGAAGCCAACGTTATTATATACATTAGTCGCTGGTCTACTTTTAGCAAGTTGCAGTGCGCCACATACTCAAACTACTGCAACCCATGCGAATGAAACGCGAACTCTGACAACGGCACAAGAGGCTGCGATTGAAAAAGAAATTATCGCATTGGATAAAGCATTTCCGATTGAACAACGAGAACCTTCCCAGTTTCCAGCGTATGTGGAGTTGTTGAAACAACATGCGATTGCTCAAGGTATTAAACAATCTACGATTGATCGTGGTTTCGCTAATATTTACTTCCTAGAACGTGTTGTAAAAGCGGATAAAGGGCAGCCTGAAAAGCGTGCTACAGTGACATTAGCAAGTTATCTAAAAAATGTTTTGCCACAATCTCGCATTAATATGGGTGTGGAAAAATATTATGAAAACCAAGCTGTTCTGAATGCCGTTAGCCAGAAATATGGTGTACCACCTCAATATATTGTTTCTTTATGGGGACTTGAAAGTGGTTTTGGTCGTTCACAGGGTAAAGAAGATGTCATTTCTGCTCTCGCAACACTCTCTTTCGAAGGTCGCCGCGAAGCTCTATTTAGTAAGCAATTATTGGCTGCATTGGAAATCATGGATAAAGGTTATATTCCTGAAGATCAACAGCTGAAAGGCTCATGGGCGGGTGCAATGGGTCAAAGCCAATTTATGCCAACATCTTATCTATCTTATGCAGCGGATGGTGATGGTGATGGCAAAATGGATATCTGGAATAATAAAGCGGATGTTTTTGCTTCTATTGCTAATTATTTATCAACGGAAGGATGGCAATCTGCATTACCATGGGGCTACCAAGTCTCTTTGCCCGCTGATTTTAACCGTCGTTTAGAAGGCGTTAAAACGGAACAAGGTAAAACAGTTCAGGAATGGGAACAGTTAGGCGTTAAACTACCTGCATTTTCCCGGTTATCACCAGAGATAAAAACTTGGGTGGTCATTCCCGATGATCCAGAAGGTCGAACTTTCTTAGTCACCCAAAACTTCCGCACGATTATGCATTGGAATCGTTCATATTATTTCGCATTAAGTGTTTGTATGATGGCGGATGGTATCGCTACAAAAATACAATAACGATAATAGGAGTTACCGATATGTATCAACATCGCGACTGGCAAGGTGCTTTATTAGATTTCCCTGCCAATAAAGTAGTTTGTGTGGGTAGTAACTATGCAAAACATATTAAAGAAATGGGGTCAGCATTACCGGAAGAGCCCGTTTTATTTATTAAACCTGAAACAGCACTGTGTGATGTAAACCAACCGATTGTAATCCCTAAAGATTTAGGTTCTGTCCATCATGAAGTAGAGATGGCTATTTTAATTGGTATGCCGCTAAAAAATGCGGATGAAGACCGAGTTGCCCGTGCAATAGCCGGTTATGCCGTTGCGCTTGATCTAACGCTGAGAGATTTACAAGCGAAATTTAAGAAAGCAGGGCAACCTTGGGAGAAAAGCAAAGCCTTTGATGGTTCTTGCCCGATTTCTGGTTTTATTCCTGTTAGTGGTACAAGTGACTTACAAAATATGTCATTGAGTTTAGAGATCAACGGCGAAGTTCGTCAGTCTGGATCGACTCGTGATATGATCACGCCAGTTTTACCGCTGATTAGCTATATGTCCCGCTTCTTTACCCTCCGTCCTGGCGACGTTATTTTAACAGGAACACCAGACGGTGTTGGTCCGCTGGTTTCTGGGGATATGTTAACGCTAACGATTAATGATAATTCACTGACCACTAGAGTCATTTAAGTATAGGATTTTGCAGTATTATGTCTCAGTTTTTCTGGCAGGTTAAAACCTTAGATGAAATGACCGATGAAGAGTGGGAATCGCTCTGTGATGGATGTGGGCAATGTTGTTTACACAAACTGATAGATGAAGATACCGATGAGATCTATTTCACTAATGTGGCTTGTAACCAATTAAATATTAAAACCTGTCAGTGCAAGCATTATGCAGATCGTTTCAAATATGAAGCAGATTGCATCAAACTGACACGGGACAATTTAGAAACATTTGCTTGGTTACCGAGCACCTGTGCCTATCGTTTGCTTATGGAAGGAAAATCACTTCCTGCATGGC
Organism: Providencia sp. PROV209; assembly: GCF_028479485.1. Lineage (NCBI taxonomy): Bacteria > Pseudomonadati > Pseudomonadota > Gammaproteobacteria > Enterobacterales > Morganellaceae > Providencia > Providencia sp. PROV209. The sequence goes on from NZ_JAMPNR010000015.1 coordinate 57,768, forward strand.
ATCCATTGAAAACAGGTTCAAAAGCTGCAATGCATAATGAAGGTATTTCTGTTCGCCACATTGCTGTACGAGAAATTGATGTGGTGGAATGGGAAGATCATATTATGAATCATCCTAATGCTAGATAGCATTTTATTGTGCCCCCTCAAAAAGCCCGCTTAGTGCGGGTTTTTTATTAACTAAATGAATAGGGGATAGAAAATACGACAAATATTATATTTACCAGCCAATTAATCGACTTAATCAGAAAATAACGTCTTTGCTATATCAATCAGAATTAATAAGATATGCATGAAATGGATTTTGTTCATTAATGGTTTTAAAAATGTTAAATATTTATTAATATCAAATGTTCTAATATTCAACTCATCTAATGCATACACCTGAATTATTTAAACCATATTTCATATCTTGTTGAAATAAAATATTTTTTAAGCCATTTCTTTCAAATATCATCTTGCATTTTTGTTATCAATTTAATGAGTTGATGTGATTTAAATAGCACTATTATTAGCGTTATTGTCACGATTGTTCATGAATATACGGAGTAAAATAGTTAGTCTTAAAATAGAATAGCACTTAGCTTTAAATGCTTTTTTGCCCAAAATCGATACATAAGGTAAATCATAAACACAAAATATGTGTTTTTAGGAATATTCCTAATATGTATTTTTCAGGCAATTTTTATAAATTTGGTCGAATTGATTGCCTTATAGAATTTCTTTATATATCAATAAATTATAGATATTTTCCAAATTTTGAGGCAGATCAAGTTTTTGGCAAGAAAATACTACTTATTTAGTATTGTCAGATCAGAAATGATAATTTCCTCTAACATAGATTCACGTCCCGATACTCTTAAATAGACTAAATCATTAAAGCCTAATTATATAATGTAAGCATTATCTTGCGGTTTTTATGATTTTTTATCACAAATCTCTTGTCCTATTCATTAACGTGTTTTCCTAATTGTCACTATAGCGAAATTACAACCTAATAACTTTCGATTTCACGAATTTTTATCCTTACTTATAGCGCAATAAAGTTATAGATAATTCATTTACACCAATAGAGAGTGAATTGAGTCTTGGAATAATAATTCGATATTTAATTTTATTTATTATTCGATGTTCCAATATGAACAACGGTATGATCAATAAGAAATATTTATGTTTTATGGCTTTTTAACACGTATACAGGGATATTATTTTGTTACGAAACTACTAGAAAAAGTGTCTAAATGTAAATGAAGTCATAAAATTTAACTTACATCTCAAATTTAAAATTTTCACATAAATCTCTTAATTTATAAAAAACCAAAATATAACTCTAATTAAATTAGGCTAAATCTAACAAATTACTAATTATAACTCTAAATATGACTTATTGCGCGTAATTAATATATTGGAATCATCAATTAATAGATCAATTACAATAGATTTTATCTATCAAAATATTAATAAGCTAAGGTAAAAACGATTTAAGGATACTTAAGTTTTTATGTATGCTTTGCGGCGAATTAGAGGGTCAAATAGCTTGTCGGTTCAAAAATAGAATGTATTAAGTCATTCCCTGTGTATGCGTTACAGCAATTCGCTGAAAATAAAAACATACTGACTTCTCGCTGTATTTTAATGCAGCTGGGTTCCGTTTTTGCTGTTACCAACAACTAAATAAAGACCACTTAATAATTTTTATAAGTAATAAATAAAAACTCATCTTAGGAATTGAAAATGAAAAAAGTTTTACTGACTGCTATCGCAGCAACAGTTCTTGGCTTAACAACAGCAAACGCAGCAACACCAGTTGGTGGTGGTCAAGTTAACTTCAACGGTAAAGTTATGGATGTTTCTTGTAACGTTTCCGTTGATGGTCAAGGTAGCGATGCTACTGTGTATTTAGCGCCGGTTTCTTTAAAAGAAGTTAAAGATGGTGGCTCCGATACAATTTTAAAACCAAAAACATTTGCTATCGAAATCAGTGATTGTGCACAAAGTGGTAAAGCTGTTTCTGATGTTTCCGGTTTAGGCGTACGCTGGACTGGTGGTAACTTAGCCGCTAACACAAAAGGTAGCTTAGCTAACACTGTAGTTAATGGTGCTAAAAACATTCAGTTAGCGCTATCTACTGATGGTAAAGCTGCAACTAAAATTTTCCCAGGTCAAACTAGCCAACCAAAAGCCACAGGTGAGTTAAACGGCAAAAATACACGTTTCACTTACTATGTTGGTTACACCACAAGTACTCCAGATGCAGTAAGCGCGGGTGAAATTCAAAGCTACGCGACCTACGAAATTACTTATAACTAATTTTTCAGTCAGTTTTTATCGGCATTTTCGATAAAAGCATGAGTTAGTAAGCGGTGGGTAAACTGCCGCTTTTTGCTTTGAGGCCCACATGAAAGCCATTCTATTTAGTCTTTGCTTACTGTCTAGCATGACGGCATTTGCAAATAATATTATCGTTAACGGTACACGCTTTATTTATCCTAGCGATGAAAAAGAAATTACAATTCAATTAAATAATACGGCTGATCGTCCTGCTATGGCTCAAGCATGGCTTGATAATGGTGATGCATCTGAAACACCCGACACCATTAAAACGCCTTTTCAACTCACACCCCCGATTTCCCGAATTGAAGCTAAAGGTGGACAAACTATCCGCATCAAATTGATGGATAAATCCGCCATTCCACAAGACCGAGAATCACTCTGGTGGCTTAACCTTTTAGATATTCCACCTATGGTCAAAAATAAAGCAGCAGAAAATCAAAATGTGCTGCAACTAGCGATTCGTTCTCGTTTTAAATTTTTCTATCGCCCATCAGGTTTAGGTAGCCGTGAACTTGCTCCTGAACAATTAGTGGTAAAAGCCGCTGGTAGCAGACTTAATATCGACAATCCGACGCCATACTTTATTACTATTACAAAAATTTCTGTTGATGGCTCTAGTGCATTGAATGATAAGACGATTTTTTTAGATCCGAAAAGCCAGTCGACAGTAGAGCTTAAAAAAGCGCTGACGTCAGGAACAAAAATTATTATTAACAATATCAATGATTACGGCTCAGATGTAGCGGTAAAAACTACCGTTAAATAGGATTTGGAATGAAGCAGAGAGAGTTAAAATATAAATATTCCAACATACTCTCCGTGACGGGTTTAGTCACAGTCTGTGCTTTGCCGTCTTTTTATGCTTGGAGTGAAGAAGAAACCACGTATGAATTTAACAGTGGTTTTATTATCGGTAGCCAAGAGAATGTTGATTTTGACCGATTTAACACCACAGGGATTAGTCCAGGAAAGTATTCTGTTGACGTGTATACCAACGGTAGTTGGAAAGGGCGCTACGACCTTGATTTTGTAGCAAAAGAAAATGGTCAACTCGGCACCTGTTATACGCCTGCACTATTATCTGACCTTGGAATTAATGTTGAAAAATTTGCACCAGCTGCATCCCTTGATAGCAAAGAATGTCTCGTTTTGAATCAATGGAACAGTGAGGCTGATGTGAGCGATATATTTCACACCTCTACGCTACGTGTGGATATATCTGTACCGCAAATATATGAGCAAAAATCCTCTCGAGGCTATGTTTCAGAACAATTCTGGGAAACAGGGATCCCCGCATTAAACCTAGGTTATATGGGGAACTATTATGATAGCCATTCTAACGATAATAATAGTGCGAGTGCTTATCTTGGATTAAATGCTGGACTAAGCTATGACGGCTGGATGTTAAAGCATATTGGGAATTTAAGCTGGCAGCGTAAAGAGGGAGCGAGTTGGCATAGTAACCAAACGTATTTACAACGTCCTGTTGCCTCGCTCAAAGCAAAAGCAACTGCGGGTCAGTTTTATACCGACGGTGACATGTTTGATAGCATTAGTCTGCTAGGGGCTAGAATTGCCACCGATGACAGTATGTATCCCGATAGCATGAGTTCTTTTGTACCTGAAATTCGTGGAGTGGCACAGAGTAACGCATTAGTGACCGTTAGACAAAATGATGTGGTCATTTATCAAGCATCAGTTTCACCTGGACCCTTTAACCTGACGGATGTTTATCCCTCAGGTTACGGAAATGACCTTGTGGTGACAGTAAAAGAAGCTGATGGTAGCGAATCTTCATTTAGCGTACCTTACACCTCTTTGGCTCAATTATTACGCCCTGGCTATACCCGCTATCAGCTCTCTGGTGGTAAATCTGATGCTGAAGGCATTAGTAATCGACCGTTTATTATGCAAGGTACTCTGCAACACGGCTTAAATAATACCTTTACGCTGTATGGCGGTTTGACCGCATTTGATGATTATCAGGCTTATTTGCTCGGTGCAGGTGTGAATACGGTTATTGGTGCCGTTGCTGTGGATGTGACACAGTCAAGAACGGTGTTTAACCAAAAGACCGATATGGGGCAAAGCTACCGTTTTACATTTAATAAACTATTTTCTGAAACAGATACCAACCTAGTCTTAGCGGCTTATCGTTATTCAACTGAAGATTACTTTAGCCTATCCAATGCACTGTATGCCATTGACTCAGATAAAAAAGGTATGAATAGCTCATTGGGTCGTGAAAAGAATGGTTTTAGCTACACGATTAACCAAAACTTGCCTTACGAGTTAGGAAGTTTCTATTTTACAGGACGTATTTCAAGTTATTGGAACCGCTCAGGTATTGAAAAACAGTATCAACTAAATTACACCAATCAATATGACCGCGTCTCATACGGTGTTTCGTTTATGAGAGTCTATTCCGATAACACACAAAGAAGCCAAGATGACCGTGTAAGTTTAAACGTAAACTTCCCACTCTATTTTGGGGATAACCACTATACGACAATTACGTCCAACACCACGTTTAATAATGATAAATTTGGATCTTCTCAAGTGGGTGCTAACGGCTCATTTGATGCGGACAATAACTGGACTTACGGTTTAAACACTTCTGTAGAAAATGGTGGAAGCAGCAATTTTGCATTGAATACGGGCTACCAAACGCCAGTAGTGACGACCAATGCTAACTACAGCCAAGGTCAAGGCTATCGTCAATATGGCGCATCCGCGAATGGATCCATGATAGTGCATTCTGGCGGAGTGACTTTATCACCAAATACCTCATCAACCATCGCACTAATTGAAGCAAAAGGTGCGGAAGGTGCATCAGTGGTGGGATCGCACAATACCAAGATTGATAGTCGTGGCTATGCGGTGGCGCCATATGTTCGACCATACCGTATTAATAATATCGATCTTGACCCGAAAGGTAGCCCTGAAGATATCGTATTCAGCAGTACTACGGCACAAGTTGTACCGTATGAAGGCAGTGTTGTTAAAGTCGTTTTTGATACCAAAATTGAAAAAAATGAAGTGTACAACGTGATTCGAGCAGGTAATAAAACGCTACCATTTGGAGCCAATGTAGTTGATTCAAAAGGTGATTACATTGGTATTGTAGGGCAAGGTGGTACCGTATTTATCAGCAATAATGAATCAAAAATCGCGACAGTAAAATGGGAAGGCGGTGAATGTTCATTCCCATTAACGGCTGAAAATAGTCAGGAAAGTCTATGTCAATAATCAAAAAATGGCGCTGGCTAATTGGCGCAAGTGTACTTCTTACTACACAGTATGCGGCTGCACATATTACAGGCTGGGATCATTGCGACAGAAGTAGGCAGCCCACCTACCGACTAAATATGGATATGGGGAGAGTGGTGGTTGATGCCACTTTGCCTGTAGGTGGTGTTATCGCCAGTAAAACATGGCCACTGGATACAACAAACCGTACTTATCTAACCTGTTATGGGCGTAACGTGATTGACGCAGAAATCGTTATGCCTGGCTTACGAGATATAGGTGATAAGGTATACCAATCTAGCATACCGGGGATCGGTATGAAATTTGAAAGAACGGGTCAAGTGAGTATGGTTTACCCTAGCCAATATGTGGTTAACGGTGGTTGGAGTGGAACAAATTACTATTTAGCGGGTTCAACATTCACGTTGAAGTTAATTAAAACAGCGGAAGTTACTGGTTCAGGTACGATTGCAAGAGGCGAATATACGGAATATGGTTATCAAGGACGCTCGGACCCTATTTTGACGACATCGTTAAATGCGAATGCGATCACCATTGTTTCACCTTCATGCATTATTGAAAGTGGAAAACAACAGAATGTGTATCTCAATACGATTAAACGTTCTGATTTAACTGCAAGAGATCACACTACAGGTGCGAAAGATTTTGATATTGTCTTAAGATGTAGCGGTGGAACAACGGTATCGGGGCAGGCTGATATTAAGATGGATTTCAGTGCGAATAGATCAGTTAGTGCTGTTGAAGGCGTGTTAAAGAATGATGCAACAGGATCCAGCGCCGCACAAGGTGTTGGTATTCAGGTAATAGAAAGAAAAAGTTATGCACCCATCAATTTTGGCAAACCTTTTTATGTTGGTAAGCTGGCAAACTCCCAAGAAAAAATATTTACAATCGAGTTGATTGCCCGTTACTTTCAATTTGCCGATTCTATCTCTTCCGGTGAAGTAAGGTCGCATATGGTATTTAATGTGACTTACGATTAACAACAATTATGAATTAAGTTCATCTTAAAAAACGCCTATTTTATGAAATCATAGATAGGCATTTTTTGTTTCTAAATAATATTAATTATTAAGAGTGGTATGAGGTCTGATCTTATTTTTAATATAGGGATGACATACTATTTTATAGATGGCTAATAAGGCAAATACCCAGAAAGTTAATCTTGACCAATGAAGCTCAATAATTTCATTAACTTAAACTGGGTATTTTTAGATAATCAAAAAATGATTATTAAAGATGATGTTTAGATGGAACAATTACACTTTCTGCTGCGTATTGTAATTCTTTATTTGGAATATCAAATGCTAAACCATCGTTATTTTTTATTTCACTTTTATAACCATTAAAAAACCATTCTATAGGACACATTAAAATTTCAGAAATATCAAGTAGATGGTCAATTGGAATCTTGTTTACCCCATTTTCATAACGCGATATTTGCTGCTGACTTAAATGCAACCTATCGGCTAGGTTTGCGCCTGACAAACCCAGTTCTTTTCTCCGATTTTTTATTCTAAGCCCAATGACACTATGAATGTCCATATGACATACTCAACTTATTATTAAGGATATTATTAGTCGTTTACGCTAGATATTATATTAAAATACATACTACTTTAAAAGCTAATAATTAGAATTAATGTTAATTTCAATCATCATTTTTCATTTAATGATGCTCAAATTTAACAATGCATTCAATAATTGGCTTTAAGTTATTTTGAATATTTATAATAAAAATAACAATAAGAATATACCGCTAAAACAATACGGCTAAACCTGTTTATTCAGTAAAGCAAGTAACATGAATTTTGTAGTTAAATTGTTTAAATTATTGATTCATTTGGTTAAAATGTTCCATTTCGAAACATTACTTATATTCCTAATTTTTATTTGATATTTTTATTGGAACTATTAATTTTGTTTTTTTTATTAAGTTTAAATATATTAAATTAATTTCAAAATAAAATTTAAATATGAAATCTAGCTTAATCAAAGAAAATAAAGTTGTACTTTAAAGCGTTGTGGGAAGATATTTTAGATTAAAAATAAAATGCGCAACACTATACTAAGTATAAATATAAAGTATACTTAAATGAAGTTTATTCGTTTTATCACTGAGTGTGTGAGGGTAACATGAAACTGTATATCTATGATCATTGTCCATTTTGTGTTCGTGCAAGAATGATTTTTGGTTTAAAAAAAGTTGCAGTAGAAGAGGTTATTTTGCTGGATAACGATATTGAAACCCCAACACGTATGATAGGGCGTAAAATGGTACCTATTCTACAAAAAGATGATGGTAGCTATTTACCCGAGAGTTTAGATATTGTGCGCTATATTGATCAATTAAGTGAACCTCGCTTAGCGATAGGGAATATTAATCCCGAGATTGATAATTGGTATAAAGCAGTTTCTTCGACGGTATCCAAATTAGTGACGCCACGTTTTACTGAATCTGAGTTTCCAGAAATAGCCACCGCGGAAGCTAAAGCCACGTATATTCAGCGTGTTAGCAAGTTCCATGGTGATGATCTATCCGTGTTGCGTAAAGAAACTCATACGTTATTAATTGAGTTAGAACCGTATCTGGATCTCTTAGATGTATGGTTGGAAAAACGTAACAAAGCGCTTGTTGATATTAATGACTTCATTATTTTCCCTGTGTTGCGTAGTTTGAGTATTGTGAAGGAAATAGGGTTCAGCACAACAATTCATGATTATATGGACCGAACATCAAAAGCGACAGGAATTAATTTACTATTTAATCAAGCTAAGTAGTCTATAAGGTTTTTGAAAGAATAAGATAAAAAAACCGCCAGATTTAAAATGGCGGTTTTTTATTTTGCAATAAAGGCAAAATTACTGCATATAATCACTCAAAGTATAAACAAGTTTATAGTGCCCTTGCGTTAACATTAAATGATTTTTGGATAATGTTACTGTTGCGCCATTGGTCAGCATACGATTAATTAATGCATCCCATCGTGAAAGATCTTCATCTACGCACTCTAATTCTGTTTTACTTAATGTTTTAACTTTCAATGTTGCATTATTGATTACACCCATTCCGTTAAAATCATTACACATTGAGGCAGAAACAAACATTTTTTCACCAAAAGAAATTGATGGGGTTGTTTGCTTTTTGGGAACCAGGCGTCCATCTACTTCAGTTAAGACAAAGTTATGATGCATCAATTGTTGCTCAAGAGATTGTTGGCTACTACCTGCCTTGACTTGATGAGTTTGGCAAGCTGCGAGCAACAATCCAAAGAGGGTTAGTGGGATCAGTCTTTTCATGATGCGTGATCCCGCTAGGGCTTAACAACATTCGGGCAGTTTTCGCCACGGCTGACTTGTTGAATATTGCTCAACGTTGTTAAGCTGATACTGGTTAACGCTTCTTCCGTCAAAAATGCTTGGTGCCCAGTAAATAATACGTTGTGGCAAGAGGACAGTCGGCGGAAGATATCATCTTGAATGACATCATTGGATTTATCCTCAAAGAACAAATCTCTTTCATTTTCATATACATCCATGCCTAATGCACCAATTTTTTGGGATTTTAGTGCATTAATAGCAGCCGCGGAGTCAACTAAAGCACCACGACTGGTATTGATAATCATGACGCCAGGTTTCATGCGATTAAAGGCATTTTCATCGAGTAAATGGTGGTTTTCTGGGGTCAACGGGCAGTGTAGAGAAATAATGTCAGATTCTCTATAGAGGGTATCTAAATCGACATATTCTGCACCAATATCGAGAGCGACTTGGTTTGGGTAAGGGTCGTGAGCCAGCAAACGCATTCCAAACCCCTTCAAAATACGCAAGGTAGCTTGACCAATTTTACCTGTACCAATAATGCCCGCAGTGCGGTTGTGCATATTAAAGCCAGTTAAGCCTTCCAGCGAAAAGTTAGCATCGCGCGTGCGTTGATAAGCACGATGAATGCGACGATTCAGGCACAACATCATACCAACAGCATGTTCGGCGACGGCCTCAGGAGAATAAGCGGGAACTCGTACAACTTGAATACCTAATTCATTGGCGGCATCCAAATCTACATTGTTAAAACCTGCACAGCGTAAAGCAAGAATATGGATATCAAGAGCAGCAAGCTCTTCTAACACGGCACGGTTTGCTTCATCATTGACGAAAATACAAACAGCATCAGCGCCTACGGCATTTTTGGCGGTTTGGACTGTTAATGGGAAATCAAAGTATTCAATATTAAAATTAAACTCTGACTGTTGGTTGACCTGTTCCATATGTTTTCGATCATACTGTTTGGTGCTATAGGAAACAATTTTCATCAGAGGAACTCCATAATGTATAGGAACCAATAAATGAGACACTGTAGGTAAAATAAACAAACCCACAAAAATATGCGTCCAGAATAAGACAAATAGTGATGTAAATCACCTTTAAATTAATAAAATATCTCTCTGTTTACGTTTGATTTTCGTTTACATATCCTGTTTAACAAATAAAGGTCTTTTTAGTGTTAAAATGCTGCAATTGTTAAGTTTTATTTTTTCCTTTTAAGGACTAGATAGATTTTAAAGAATAGATAAAGTTAAGGAGTTACGTGAAAATTTGCATTATTGGCATATCCGGGGCAGGGAAAACAACGCTCGCTCAAAAGTTATCGGAAGAATTTAGTCTCCCTGCATATGGTTATGATGAAATTTATTGGGATAAAACCCAAACTGAGTACGTTAAAAAGACTCTGGGAATTATGAAGTCACTAATTTCGGAGATCAAATGTAAAGATAGCAGGATAATGGAAGGGTCTTATGACAAGTGTTTAGTGCCATTTTTCGCAGCTAATCCTATATTTGCCGAAAAAGTGAAGATTGTGCATGATACACAATCATATTTTCGTGAAATTACCAACCATGCCACATCGCATAATCACTAATAACTGACTGAAAATAATGTAGTAACAGAATGAACGGATAGGGTTAAGTTGTTCATTTCTGTTTTAAAAGATTAGAATATATTTATCTAAATAGAGAAGATTATTATGGAAATGACCTATATCGCTATGCAAGTTGTTGAGCTGCTAGTTCCAATGCATCCTTTCGCTTTGTTTTCATCCATTTCTTCAATGATCTTCATTGCCGCTTTATGAATATAGCTATGTTTAGAGAATATTCATGAAACGAGCGATAAAAATACTGCTTTTATTCTTAGGCGCTATGGTAGTGCTTCTGATGATTTTGTGGTCAACGTTAACACGTTGGGCGCCTGTTGTAGCCAATCACTTTTTACCCAGCCCCGTGACGTTGTCACTTTCCGCACCGCATATTGTTGACCGGCAAATTCGATTTTCTCATGCGGAGTTAACGGCAACGGATTGTTCGCTCGTGACATTAACCAATATCTATATTTCTATTTTCCCTATCAGAATCAAGGCTGATGGGCTTGATATCAATGCCGAGTGTTTGAATCAGGTTAAAACGAGCGAAGAGCCGCCCAGCCCACCGGTGAATATGACTGATATATTGGATGCCATCCCTCAATTTTCACTGGTTATTGATAAAATTAATTTACGTTCTTGGGAACAGTATCAAGGTAGTTTGTGGTTGAGAAGCACGCCTGATTTTCCACTTATGCTTGATTATCAAAGTGAAAATTTACGCGTATCTTCTCTAGTCAATCAACAAAACCAGTTAATTATCAATCAATTTTCTGCAACCTTACCCCAAAGTCCATTAATGCTGGAACAGTTACAAGCACCAGATGTGCTTAAGCAGAAAGAGGAACCACAGCATATTGAATTAACGGCTCAGTTAACGTTACCGCTCACTAGCGATCAACTTCCCGAGACGGGAGATATTGATGCTCAGTTTAAGCTTCTTGAATTAAATAAACTTTTGCAGACTAAACTGCACTGGCAGCAAGACCAAGGTTTACTCACTGTGATGGATGTCGAACAGCAACAAGAATTATTTCACCTTCCTTGGCACGTATCATCGTCCCAAGTCATTGTGACTGATGGGCAGTGGCGCTGGAATGATGCTGACATTCCATTACATGGTGGGATTGCATTTCAGATTGATAACTGGAATCAAACTTGGAGTGAATTTGTCGTTTCAGGGCGGTTAAATATGCTAACTGATGCGAAAAAAGGTAAAGCAAATTTAGTTCTTACTGTTGAACCAAGCCGAATTAACCTTCTCGATGGCGACATTAATTTTAGGCTGAATGGTCAAGTTAAGTATGATGACATGGTGTTAGATATCAATTTACCCGCAAAAATTGCAGGTCAATTGGTTTCCCCTACAGTGGCATTTATGCCAGGCTCCTTAATGAGAGCCTATGGACGACTTTCCCCCACGATTTTGTTACGTGAAATACGATTCCCTCTCGCTGGAACGCGTTTAAATGCAGATGGGATCACCGGTCGTTTACAGGCTATTTTAAAAGTGAAAGAGCAATATTGGGGTGATTTTGATATTCATCTTGATGGTAGCGCGAATAAATTTAATATCGATCAAGGCAAATGGTTTTGGAATTATTGGGGAAATGCTCAATTACCTGCATTATCTGCACACTGGGATGTTAAGGGTAATGGTAGTTGGCAAGATACGCAATTGACACTCAATAGTTTAAATACAGGTTTCGACCAGATTAAATATGGTCTACTTTCGATGTCTGCACCTAGACTTAAGCTCACATCACCATTAGTTTGGCAACGGGATCCGGCAAAAGCGAATTTTTACGGCGGATTACAGCTAACCAGTAATCGTATGTTATTTGGTTCTGAGAGTTATTTGCCTAAAATCACAGCTAATGCCGAGCTCAAAGGCACATCACCGGCAAGTTTTCAGCTAAAAGGGGACTTAAGTACCCGCCAAGTTGGACCTATTGTCATTTTTGGGCGTTGGGATGGAGAGCGTTTACGTGGTGAAGCGCGTTGGCCTGAACAGTCGGTAAAAGCATTTCAGACATTAATTCCGAAAGACCTTGGAATTGAATTGCGCGAAGGTAAACTTTTTTCTCAGGCTGCTTTTTCCATGACACCAGAAAATGGGTTTATTGCTGGTGGACATTGGCGAGTTCAAAATACCAGCTTATGGATGAAAGATGGCGAGCTAAATGGATTGGACTTTGTCCTACCGTGGAAATTACACAATAGCACTTGGACGTTAGGTGAGAAATCACCGGTTGAATTGCGTATTAAACACATCTCGAATTTATTTGAATTTACCAATGTTAAAGCTGATTTGTCAGGTACGTATCCCCCGACTGAGACGAATCCAATTCAATTAAGCAATGTTGGATTTAACATGCTAGGCGGTGAAATTAGCCTCGATATATTGCGTTGGCCACAAAATAAACCAGCGACAATTAGCGTTCACGAAGTGGAACTCAGTGAACTATTTACAAAACTAAAAGTTTCCCAATTTGCCGTTTCTGGGCGAGTAAACGGGGAATTACCGTTTTATTTGGATAATCCGGAATGGATAATTAAAGCGGGATGGATGGAAAATAGCGGACCACTTACATTGCGCTTGGATACCAATTTTGTGGAATCTATCGCGGCTGATAATATTTCAGCAGGCTCTGCAATTGGTTGGCTGCAATATCTTGAAATTCAACGTAGTCGCACCGATGTCAATGTCACGAATTTGGGATTACTCACTATGTCGACTATTCTTGAAGGGTATAACACCAAAGAAGCGAAAAAGCGTGAAGTACATTTAAATTATCAGCATGAAGAAAATATTTTTCAGTTGTGGCGCAGTCTGCGTTTTGGTAGTGGCTTAGAAGAATGGCTCGAAAAAAATCTATAAGAGATAAAAGGAATACTGTGAAAACATTAAAACTGATCATGATGATGACAATGGCTTCGTTATTAACAGCGTGTTTACGTGTTGAAGTCGCTACACCTGATAAGCCGATTAATATCAATATGAATGTCAAAATTGAACATGAAATTCAAATCAAAGCTGATAGGCAAGTCGAAGAGTTACTAAAAGAAAATAGTGATTTATTTGGTGAGGTGAAAGCGAAATGATGAATTGGTTTAAGGCAATCGCTTTATGTTCGACGCTAAGCGTATTCTCTGCATTTGCTCTGACGGTTGAAGAAGGGAAATCTCATGGGCTTGTTGGTGAAACATTGTCAGGGTATTTGGCAGTGATTGACCAAAATAGTGATAATGCAAAGCAATTAGTTGAGCGTATTAACGCTGAAAGGAAAAATAGATACGCGGAAATTGCGGATAAAAACGGGCTTAAAACCAATGATGTCGCAAGAATCGCAGGGCAAAAGCTGGTAGACCGGGCGCCTACAGGAGAATATGTACGCGGTATTAATGGGCAATGGGTACAGAAAAAATAAAATGCGCACTAGGTTGTGCGCATATAGTGACAAATAAGAATGCCTAGTTTAACGAGGCTTTTATTAGGCAATCAATGTATTCATATGATCTCTGGCCTGAGAATGAGCATTCTCAACTGATTCAGCACCGAGTGCAGTACCTTCTGCAAAAATAAATTCAATATCTGTAATGCCAATAAAATTCAAGAATAACGTGATATAAGGCACCATAATATCCGTTGGTGTATCTTTATAAATTCCGCCACGACTTGTTAGTACATATGCACGTTTATTATTTAATAAACCGGCAGAACCTTGCTCGGTATATTTAAAGGTATGCCCTGAGCGCGCGATAAAATCAAAATAGTGCTTCAGTTGAGAAGGCACTGAAAAATTGTACATAGGTGCCGTGATCACTAAAACATCACTTTGCTTAATCTCATCAATCAGTTGATTTGATAGGTCTAAAAGTGCTTGTTGCTGTGCTGTTTTAGTGTCAGTTGGCGCAAAAGCTGCTAAAATTTCGCCATCAATGGCAGGGATAGGCTGCTTAACTAAATCTCTAACGAGAAATTCATCAGTAGGATTTTTTTCTTTCCACTGTTGTACAAAATAATCGGCCATTTTGTTGCTGTGTGAGTAATCCGCCAGAATGCTGGATTTCAATAGTAATACTTTACTCATTATTTTCCTCAAAACTCATATGTCGCTCATTGAATAATGATGATACTCCGTATGTGACGCATTAATAAGAAGAAATTTAGAAGGATTAGTTCGAAAAAACTGATGGTATTTGTATGAGATAACTAAAATCATAAAACAGACCAAAATATTATCTTTAGCCGCTTCATGATGATAAATAGAACAGTGGCATTATAACAAATTGAAATATAAGGATTTAAGAATGGATCCCATTCTGTCAGCATTACAGGCTGAAATTGAACAAACATCATTGCGTGATCAATGGCAATTGAAGAAACGCTTGCATGGCATAGCAAAAATACAAGACCCAAAATCCCGTATGGCAGTGATTGACGTGATTAAAGGGGATGTTGAAAAGGCGAAACAGAAAGTTGAGAAAAAACGCCTGAATATGCCAAAAATTGTTTACCCAGAAAACTTACCTGTTAGCCAAAAGAAACAAGCTATTTTTGATGCTATAAGTCAGCATCAAGTTGTGATTATTGCCGGAGAAACTGGCTCAGGTAAAACGACGCAGATCCCTAAAATTTGTCTAGAACTGGGGCGTGGAGTAAAAGGATTTATCGGTCATACTCAACCGCGGAGGCTGGCTGCTCGCTCTGTCGCTTCACGTTTAGCACAAGAATTAGAGTGTGAATTGGGTACAAATGTCGGTTATAAGGTTCGCTTTAGCGATCAGGTTAGTGATACCACTCAAGTTAAGTTAATGACGGATGGTATTTTATTAGCAGAATTACAAAATGATAAATTACTTCTGCAATACGACACCATTATTATCGATGAAGCTCACGAGCGGAGTTTAAATATCGATTTTATTTTAGGGTATTTACGTCAATTATTACCTAAACGCCCTGATTTAAAAGTCATTATTACGTCTGCAACCATTGATCCTGAAAGATTTTCTCGTCATTTCGGTCATGCGCCAATTGTGGAAGTCTCTGGGCGTACTTATCCAGTTGAAGTGCGATATCGTCCCATTATGGGCGATGATAATGACAGCGATCGTGACCAGATTGACGGCATTATTGATGCTGTTAATGAGCTTGGACGTGAAAGTGCAGGTGATATTCTGATCTTTATGAGCGGTGAGCGTGAAATTCGAGATACCGCTGACGCTTTATCCAAACTTCAATTACGTCACACCGAAATTTTGCCACTGTTCGCAAGGTTGTCTAACAGTGAACAAAATCGTATTTTCCATCCTCATGGTGGGCGTCGAATTATACTTGCAACGAACGTGGCAGAAACGTCGTTAACAGTACCCGGTATAAAATATGTTATTGATACAGGTTATGCGCGGATCAGCCGGTATAGTTATCGCACGAAAGTACAACGTTTGCCAGTAGAAGCGATTTCTCAAGCTTCCGCTAACCAGCGTAAAGGGCGGTGTGGACGTGTTTCAGATGGTATCTGTATCCGTTTGTATTCTGAAGAAGATTTCCTATCTCGACCTGAATTTACCGATCCTGAAATTCTGAGAACTAACTTGGCATCCGTCATTTTACAAATGACCTCGATAGGGCTTGGAGATATCGCTGCATTCCCATTTGTAGAAGCACCGGATAAGCGAAATATTCAAGACGGTGTCAAATTACTGGAAGAGCTCGGTGGGATCCAACCTCATAAGGAAGTAGACAAAGGATACCGTTTAACTGATATCGGCCGCCAGTTAGCACAATTACCTGTGGACCCACGTTTAGCGCGAATGGTGATTGAAGCACGAAAATATGGTGCGGTACGTGAAACGATGGTGATTGTTTCCGCATTGTCCATTCAAGACCCTCGTGAAAGACCGTTAGATAAACAGCAAGCTTCCGATGAAAAGCATCGACGCTTCCATGATAAGCAGTCAGATTTTCTGGCATTTTTAAATCTGTGGGATTATTTAAAACAACAGCAAGAGGAACTTTCTAACGCACAATTTAGAAAAATGTGTCGTCAGGATTTCCTTAACTACCTGCGGATTCGTGAGTGGCAAGATCTCTACACACAATTGCGTCAAGTGGTAAAAGAGCAAGGATTTGCTATCAATAGTGCGGCGGCAGATTTTCGCAGTATTCATGTCTCTTTATTGGCAGGGTTGTTATCGCACGTTGGTCAAAAAGATGCGGAAAAACATGAATTTACCGGAGCAAGGAATGCCAGATTTACTATCTTCCCTGGGTCAGGTTTATTTAAAAAACCACCGAAATGGACGATGGTTGCTGAGCTGGTTGAAACCTCAAAATTATGGGGGCGTATTGCCGCGTCTATTGATCCTGAATGGATTGAGCCATTAGCGGAGCATTTGGTTAAACATCACTATAGTGAACCACATTGGTCGAAGTCAGAAGGTGCCGTTATGGCATCAGAAAAAGTGACATTATATGGGCTTCCGATTGTGGCATCGCGCCAAGTCAATTATGGGGTGATTGATCCACTATTGTGCCGTGAATTATTCATTCGTCATGCCTTAGTGGAAGGGGATTGGAATACCCGTCACGCATTTTTTAAAGCTAACTTAAAATTGTTATCTGAAGTGGAAGATTTAGAACACAAATCACGCCGACGTGACATTTTGGTCGATGACGAAACGTTATTTGCGTTTTATGACCAACGTATTCCGAATGATGTGATCTCATCTCGCCATTTTGATAATTGGTGGAAAACTGTATCAAAACAGCAGCCTGATTTACTTAGTTTTGAAAAAAACATGCTGATCAAAGAGGATGCAAGTACCGTTTCCGCACTGGATTACCCCAATTACTGGTATCAGGGGGATCTTAAATTCCGCCTCAGTTACCAGTTTGAGCCGGGAACGGATGCTGATGGGGTTACTGTTCATATCCCATTGGCTATCTTAAATCAGGTACACAATGTTGGCTTTGATTGGCAGGTGCCAGGATTACGTCATGAATTGATTGTTGCGTTGATTAAATCATTGCCAAAACCAATCCGCCGTAATTTTGTGCCTGCGCCTAACTATGCTTCGGCATTTTTAGAGCGAGTTCCAACGCCTGAAGGCAGCGTGCTCGATAAATTAGAGCGTGAATTACGCCGAATGACTGGTGTGACAGTGGAACGCGAGTCTTGGCAGTTAGACCAACTGCCAGCGCATTTAAAAATGACCTATCGGGTGGTAAACGATAAAAATAAAACTGTCGCTGAAGGGCAAGATTTAGATGCTTTAAAAAATAGCCTTAAGGAAAAAGTGCAAGAAACACTGTCTGAAGTTGTGGATGATGGTATTGAGCAAAGTGGCTTACATATTTGGAGTTTCGGTGAACTGCCTCAACGTTATGAGCAAAAACGTGGCGGTTATTCTGTTAAAGCTTATCCTGCATTAGTCGATGAAAAGAACAGTGTAGGTATTCGGGTTTTCGAAACTGAATTTGAGCAGCAGCAAGCGATGTGGGGCGGAGTTCGTCGATTATTATTATTGAATATCCCATCACCGATTAAGTATCTTCATGAGAAATTGCCAAATAAATCTAAATTGGGCCTCTATTTTAACCCCTATGGTAAAGTGCTTGAATTAATTGATGATTGTATCGCATGTGGTATTGATCAGTTGATTGCAACATATGGTGGTGCGGTCTGGAATGAAGAGCAGTTTGAATCATTGAAAGAGTATGCTCGGGCAGAGTTGAATGATGTAGTTGTCAATATTGCGAAGCAGGTTGAGCAGATCTTAACCGCAGTATTTGCGATCAATAAACGATTAAAAGGACGTGTGGATTTTTCGATGGCATTGGCGTTGTCTGATGTAAAAGCACAAATGTCAGGGTTAGTCTTTAAGGGTTTTGTCACGGAGCAGGGCTGGAAGCGACTACCCGATATCTTGCGTTACTTAAATGGAATTGAGCGACGATTAGAAAAATTGGCGATTGATCCGAATCGTGACCGTGCGCAGATGAGTAAAGTTGAGCATGTGCAAACTCTGTGGCAACAGTGGATGAGTAAACTGACACCGCTGCAAAAACAATTACCTGAGGTACAAGAGGTTCGTTGGATGATTGAAGAGCTACGAATCAGTTTATTCGCTCAGCAGCTTGGAACACCTTATCCGATTTCAGATAAACGTATTATCCAAACGATGGAAAGTTTGACTCAGCAACTGTAATGAGCCAGTCAAGATAATCATTAACGCGTGAAGTGGGAACATTGCCACTCACGCGTTTTTTATTTCGTCATTCTAGTCTGTTTTGCTTTTTTAGTTACAACATACTATTGGGTGATAATACATTTACCTTAACAACTGTGCTGTTGGTCATCATGCCAGTCACTCAGATAAATCAGGGGCAATTCCTTCGTACAATTTGTTGAGCAGTTGATTTAAACTTCATACCTTCAGTTCGATCTTGAGCTTTAATTTCTGCTCGTTTTTGTTGAAAGAAGCTTAACTGTTGTTGTGGAGCTTGTTGAGTAACCGCAGAAATTTGTTGTGGTAGCGAGCGATTTCGCGCTAATCCACGATTAATAAAAGAAGGGTTATCAGCAAACGTGACGGTCCGAGGGGGAATACGCATTTAAATCTCCTTACTTGATTTAATGTATTTAAACACTACAACAGACAGAAGAGCGCGAGTTGTAAAAAACGCAGAGCTGAATAACGGGTAATAAAGAGAAGGGAATAGAAAGCGAGCTAAATTCAAGTGGTTAAGTTTAGCTCGCAGATAAAGTATGAATTACGCTAACAAGGAATATAACGCAGGTACAGAAGCGATTGCGATCGCCCACGCCAATACTTTTTCAATTAATTTAAGTGGTGCTTTTGCAGTTTGCTGTGAACGGGCATATAAAAAAATCAAGATTCCCGGAGCATACAGCACAACGGAAAGCATCAAGTTAATCAAACCAGAGGCATAAAGTAACCATAAGCCATACACACTTGCTACAAAGCCGACAGCAAGCAACGCTTTACTGTGGCGTTCATAGGCAACTTTGACTAGAAATGCACCCACTAAAAAGTATGGAACCAAAATCATCTCTGAGGCGATGGTCAGCAGGGTATTGTAGTTACTGCCACTTAACCAAATAAGTACAAGTGATAATTGAACGGCACCATTGGTTAGCCATAAAGATGAAGAAGGGGCATCATTCTTATTCAGTTTATTAAAAATCTTAGGAAATGATTGATATTGTGCGGCGATATATGGCACTTCAGCTGCCATGATTGTCCAGCTCAAGTAAGCGCCACACACTGAAATAATTAACCCTGCGGCGATAATAATGTCGCCACTCGAACCAATTAAGGAAACCATTAAAGTTGCCATGGAGGGGTTTTTAATTTCAGCAAGATCAGCGCGAGGCATGATCCCAAGTGATAATAAGGTAACAAGAATATAGATGATGAGAGCGGAGCTCACGGCAAAAATAGTTGCGAGACCAACATCACGACGATTTTTGGCTCTGGCTGAGACAACCACGGCACCCTCAATACCGATAAATACCCATAAAGTGATCAGCATTGTATCTTTAACTTGTTGCCAAACAGGGATACCAAGGTCAATGCCACTGAAATCCGCATCAAAAATATCGAGTTTGAAAGCAAAAAATGCCAGTACGATAAATAAGCCAAGAGGGACTAACTTTGCCATCGTTGCTAATTTATTAATCCCCGCAGCAGTTTGTACACCGCGCAGGACGAGATAATGCACAACCCACAATAAGATGGATTCACCGATCAAGGCTTGCCAAGTATTACCATCACCAAACACTATATGGTCTGGTGTATCGGTAAAGAAACTGATTGCAGCAAAAACAATGACTAAATAAGAAACGTTGGCGACAACGGCACACAACCAATAACCCCATGCGGAACAAAAGCCAATAAACTCACCGAATCCGACTTTTGCATAAGTAAATATTCCACCATCCAAATCAGGACGAATTCTGGAAAGAAATAAGAGAGAAAATGCAAGAAATAAGATCCCAACGCCCGTGATGGACCAGCCGATGATTAATGCTAACGGGCTCGCCACTTCAGCCATATTTTGTGGAAGGCTAAATACACCAGCACCTACCATGGAGCTAAGAACTAGCGCGGTAAGTGCGGTAAGGCTTAATGTATTTTTCAATGTATATCCTGGTTGTTGTGCAATCAAAAGTTAAAATCACGTTAAGATAGCAATGATATAAATAGATTCACTGTTACAGCTTTTAAATCCAGTTGGATCGCCTGCTAAATTAGAGTGTGGATTCTACGAATGAAATGCATCAGATGCAATGGGAAAATATGCACTTAACAAGATGTTTTATTCACTTTTTTTATTTCAAGGCAAACGGAAGGGGATTTTTAATCGGAATGTGCTCGAGCAAACAGCGACGTATAGCGATTCAATAAAAAAAGCCAGTTCGAATAGCAAACTGGCTTTCATCATAAAATAGAATAATAGATTATTTAAACAGGTCTGCACTGATGGTAACACTACCACCGTTTGACTGCCATTCACGAGTGATATGGTAGTACTTAGCACCTTTTGCTTCAGCACGTTTGGCGATTTGATAACGCACTTCTGGGGTATTTGTGTAATAACCTGAGAAGGTAATAGAATCAAATGGAACCATCATTGCTGCGGCGGTTTTGTTCACTTCTTCGATGACATAACCGCTTGGTAAAGTCACACTCGTACGACCAGGTTGGCTCGTGGATGTTTCAAAGAAACGACCTACGGCTGTTGTTGGTTCATCTGAACTTGCAACACCTGGGATCAGTACTTTATCTGCAGCTTCGCCACCTTGTGCTAACATCGCACGTCCTGCTTCTGAATCAGCAGGGACAACGGCGTCTTCTTTTTGAATTTGTCGCTTAGGAGCATCTTTCTTATAGATATATGCCGTTGCTAAAGTATTACCACCATCATTCATGGCAACGTTACGAACCACATAAAAGGAGGCTGCGTCTTTTTCTTTAGCTTTTTTCGCGATTGCTTCGTATAAGTCAGGCTCGGATGGGTAGAAACCACTTACGGTAACGGTATCAAATGGTTGATACACTTTGGCATCCGCTTTAGACATTTCTTCTACACCACCGAAAACTCGGCGAGCGGGTTCTTCAACTTTTGGTGCATCTTTCGCATATACATCAGCAACAACACGCATGTTGCCACTGTCACCGACATCATCAAGGCTTTGAATGTAAAAGGCATATGCCCCCATCTTATCAGCCCTACGGGAAACTGCATCGGATGCTTCATAGATAGCATTAAAACGCCCAGTGACGGTTATACGCTCATAAGGTTGTAATTCAGTAGCCTGTTTTGGCGTTAATTCAACAGCCGCCTGTGTAGCGGTTATACTAGTTAATGATAGCACCGCGGCTGCGATGACCGTAGTTTTCAGCTTCATACAAAATCCTTCCGCCTTGCGCAATTTATTATAAACATGCTGAATAATAGTAGTAACACATGGCGGTGATTATTACACGTAACTGCCCATGTTGTCGCACTATTTTATTTTTATAAGACACAAATAATGATTGACTAGTCAAATTTACCAGTTTTTTTTAAGTATCCAGTATTTTATTGACCTAAAACTAAGATTTACACGGTGAATTCCATTTACTGTCTTAGAATCGTGATCAATTATGGATCAATAGGGTTAATTTCAGTAGGTTATTAGGACATTTTACAGCTGTTGAACGACAAAATAAGACTTTTCCTTTTGATAAGGCAGTCATTTTTTGGGCGAATAACCGACAACATAGATTACTTCGAGCTTTAAAAAGGGAATATTATGCGAATTGGTATACCAAGAGAACGACTTGCCAATGAAGCGCGTGTTGCCGCGACACCATCGACAGTGACTCAATTGCTAAAATTGGGTTTTTCAGTGTGTGTTGAGCAAAATGCGGGACATCTAGCAAGTTTTGATGATGCGGCTTACGAGCAAGCCGGTGCGGAAATTGTTGATTGTGAAAGTGCATTTGCTGCAGACATTGTATTTAAAGTGAATGCGCCACTATCAGATGAAATTCCTTTGTTAAAAGAAGGGGCGACCTTAGTCAGCTTTATTTGGCCGGCACAGAATCCTGATTTAATGGAGGCGTTGAAATCTCGTCATATCAACGTAATGGCTATGGATGCGGTACCTCGAATTTCTCGAGCGCAATCGTTAGATGCCTTAAGTTCAATGGCCAATATTGCGGGTTATCGTGCGATTGTCGAAGCTGCCCATGAATTTGGTCGCTTTTTTACGGGGCAAATTACCGCGGCAGGTAAGGTGCCACCAGCGAAAGTGATGATCATTGGTGCTGGCGTTGCAGGCTTGGCGGCCATTGGTGCCGCAGGAAGTTTAGGCGCAATTGTTCGTGCATTTGATACCCGCCCTGAAGTTAAAGAGCAGGTCCAAAGCATGGGCGCCGAATTCCTTGAATTGGATTTTAAAGAGGATGCAGGCAGCGGTGATGGCTACGCGAAAGTGATGTCTGAGGCATTTATTAAGGCGGAAATGGCATTATTTGCTGCGCAAGCAAAAGAGGTCGATATCATTGTAACGACCGCGTTAATACCAGGACGACCTGCGCCGAAGTTGATCACCAAAGAAATGGTTGAATCAATGAAACCCGGTAGCGTGATTGTTGACCTTGCTGCTCAAACTGGGGGTAACTGCGAACTCACTCAGGCTGATAAGTTAGTGGTTACAGATAATGGCGTTAAAATTATCGGTTACACAGACTTACCAAGCCGTTTACCAACCCAATCTTCTCAGTTATATGGCACTAACCTCGTTAACTTGATGAAACTGTTGTGTAAAGAGAAAGATGGTGAAATCACTATCGATTTCGACGACTTAGTGATTCGAGGTGTTACGGTGATTAAACAAGGAGAAATCACTTGGCCTGCACCGCCAATTCAAGTTTCAGCACAACCACAAGCTAAGCCGAAAGCGGTTGAGAAAGTGAAAGCGCCAGAGAAAAAAATGTCACCTATGACCAAAATGGTTCTTATGGCATTGGCTATCATTCTGTTTGGCTGGTTTGCAAATTCGGCGCCTGCTGAGTTTCTATCGCACTTCACGGTCTTTGCATTAGCCTGTGTGGTCGGATATTACGTGGTGTGGAATGTGACTCATGCATTGCATACACCTTTAATGTCAGTAACAAATGCTATCTCGGGCATTATTGTTGTTGGTGCACTATTGCAGATTGGCAGTGGTGGCTGGGTAAGTTTCTTATCCTTTATTGCTATATTGATCGCAAGCATCAATATTTTCGGTGGGTTCACAGTAACTCAACGTATGTTAAAAATGTTTCGTAAGGGATAAGGGGTAACTTATGTTGTCAAGTGGAGTTGTGACAGCAGCCTACATCGTTGCTGCTATCCTATTTATTTTTAGCCTTGCGGGGCTATCTCGTCATGAAAGTTCCCAACGTGGGAATACTTACGGCATTATTGGTATGGCGATCGCATTGATTGCGACTATTATGGGACCAAATAGTGCGAATGTGGGTTGGATGATTGTTGCGATGGTCATTGGTGCGGTCATCGGTATTCGTTTAGCCAAGAAAGTTGAAATGACAGAGATGCCAGAGCTGGTTGCTATTTTGCACAGTTTCGTGGGTTTGGCTGCGGTCCTTGTTGGTTTCAACAGCTTTATTGCGAGTGAAGGTCATGCCAGCAATGTGATGGAAAATATCCATTTAACTGAGGTCTTCTTGGGTATTTTCATTGGTGCCGTAACGTTTACTGGCTCAATTGTTGCTTATGGTAAATTGTCGGGAAAAATGTCATCTAAACCAATGATGCTACCGAATCGCCATAAGTTAAACCTTGCAGCTTTAGTTGTTTCCTTTGTTTTACTGGTCATCTTCGTTAAAACGGACAGTGTGGGCTTGCAAGTGTTCATGATGCTAATCATGACAGTCATAGCATTAGCTTTTGGTTGGCATTTAGTGGCATCGATTGGTGGTGCAGACATGCCCGTTGTTGTTTCGATGTTGAACTCTTATTCTGGATGGGCAGCCGCTGCGGCAGGTTTCATGCTCAGTAACGACTTACTGATTGTAACAGGGGCGTTAGTGGGTTCTTCGGGTGCGATCCTTTCTTATATTATGTGTAAAGCGATGAACCGTTCGTTTTTCAGCGTAATAGCGGGTGGGTTTGGTACTGATGGCTCATCAACAGGTTCGGAAGAAGAGATGGGCGAATATCGTGAAACGACAGCGGAAGAAGTTGCTGAAATGTTGAAAAATTCAACCTCAGTGATCATCACTCCAGGCTATGGTCTCGCGGTAGCACAAGCTCAGTACCCAGTGCATGATATTACGGCAAAACTACGTGAGCGCGGTATCAATGTTCGCTTTGGTATTCACCCAGTTGCGGGGCGCTTACCTGGACACATGAACGTCTTATTGGCTGAAGCAAAAGTCCCGTATGACATCGTATTAGAAATGGATGAGATCAACGATGATTTCGCCGAAACGGATACGGTACTGGTTATTGGTGCGAATGATACCGTGAACCCTGCGGCACAAGAAGATCCACATAGTCCAATTGCGGGAATGCCGGTATTAGAAGTGTGGAAAGCCAATAATGTTATTGTTTTTAAACGTTCAATGAATACAGGGTATGCTGGGGTACAAAACCCATTATTCTTCAAAGAGAATACCCAAATGTTATTTGGTGATGCAAAAGCTAGCGTAGATGCAATTTTAAAAGCGCTATAATTTATCATTATCTATAAAGTAAACGTAAACGCCCTGAATTCAGGGCGTTTTTATTATTCATCTAATTTCGATTCATTGAAGTGCAATAAAAAAGCGCACAACTCTATTAATGCGCTTTTAATATTATGAACCGGGTTTAATCATCAGTGGCATTAATAGGACAAACAAAGCCATCCGGTTTGATTGCAAGCAAATCGCATTTTAGTTTATCAATAACATGCTCAGCGGTGTTCCCTAAAAATGCAGCGGAAAGCCCCGTACGACCCAATATGCCGAGCACGACAACACCCGCATGCAGCTCTTCACACATATCAGGAATAATTTTTTCAGGTAACCCTTCACGAACGTGAGTGTATTTCTCATCAATACCAAATTTCTGACGTAAGCTCTTCATGGCTATCAGATGCTGACCACGCAGTGCATTGTTATACAGACTAGGGTCAAAATCGGGAAGTTCAATCGCAATGTTCATCGGTGCGATAGGATAGGCGCTGACTAAATGAATTTCTTGTTCTTTGATGACTCTCTGGGCTAAATCTTGGGTTTTTTCGACGAGCTTGATATTCAAGTCATCGTGGTAGGATTCTTCATTGGAGAGATTGACGGCAACGACAACAGAGCCGTGGTCTGGCCATACTTTGTCTTTCACCATCCAAACAGGACATGGACATTTTCTTAATAAATGCCAATCGAGTGGGGTAAAAATGATAGATTCTAAATTGTCAGTTTGGTGCGCCATTTTCAGTAAAAGGTCATGCTGACCGTTAACCACTTCCTGGATAATGGCTTCATACGGTTTATTGTGCCAAATGACTTTGATTTCTATCTCAATTCCTGCTTCTAAATAGAAATGAGCTTGCTGCTTGATCCAAGCGGCTTTCTGGCTGATCACACCTTTGCGCATTGCATTGCGCTCTTCTGGCGAAAGTAGGGTGGTCATATCATAAGATAAGTCGTAGATAGGCAAAAATGCTTTTATCCGCCCGCCATTACGCTGCACGATATAAACTGCTCGCCTTAATGCCGGTTGATCATCCTGATTTGGGTCGATTGCTACTAGAAGATTTTTATAGTTAGCCATGCTGACATCCTCTCAATAAACGGATAGTTCCATCTATCTAAACTATGTTATTGGGGATAAATACGCAAGAAATGTGATTGAAAAGTAACAACGGATCACAAAGTTTGTGACCCGTTTATAGGAAAATTAGCAAGAAACAGGTGAAACTTTACCAGCGATATCAGTCAGTTTAGCCATATCGTCGATAGTGATATATTTGCCTTTAACACTCAGCATACCGCTTTTTTGGAAACGACCTAACAGACGGCTAATGGTCTCAACGGTTAAACCAAGGTAATTACCAATATCGCCGCGTGTCATGGTTAATCTAAACTCTCTTGGAGAAAAACCACGTTCAGCAAAACGATGAGATAGGTTCAGAATAAATGCAGCTAAACGCTCTTCCGCATTCTTCTTCGATAATAAGAGGATCATTTCTTGGTCCCCTTTAATTTCACCGCTCATCAAGCGCATAATTTGCTGACGCAAGTTAGGCATTTTGCCAGATAAATCGTCCAGCGTTTCAAATGGAATTTCACAAACCATTGAAGTTTCTAATGCTTGTGCGAAACTAGGATGTTGTGTATGAATAATGGCATCAAAACCAACAAGGTCACCTGCTAAATGGAAACCTGTAATTTGTTCATCACCTTCTTCTGTAATCGTGTAGCTTTTAATCGTGCCAGAGCGGATTGCGTATAAAGAACGTAATTCATCACCCGCTTTAAATAAAGCCTGGCCTTTTTGAATCGGTTTTTTACGTTCGATAATATTATCGAGTTGATCCAGTTCGTGTTCATTCAATGTAAAAGGGATGCAAAGTTGACTAATACTGCAATCCTGGCAATGAATAGCACAACCACCAGACTGGATGCGACGAACAACTCTTTTTTCTGGGATCATATTAAATGCTCAATCAGGTTAAAATTATTGATATGAGTCAATTTTAGCATAAGATGAGACAACAGGTAAGATCTATATAAGACAGAATCAGGTTCTTAATTAAAAAAGCAAAGAATGCTAAATTTACCAATCTAATAGATTTAGCAGATCATGCTAAACTACGGCATATTAATAATTTCATGAGTTGACATATATTAAATATATAAATTTAATATATAAAAAGAGGAATAAAAAACTCAATAAAAACAGGTTTTATTTTAGGTGATTTATTAGCATTAAATTAACACAAGAATAAACATAAAAATATCATTTTTTCCTATCAGTTTATAAAAAGAGGTCATAATGAGTAACAATTTTATGTCATTGCCGCCACTAATGACAGCTGTAGACATTATAGAGCCTAGCGTTTCAGATGAACTGCAATTAATAGAAATTCCACTCCCAAAATTACTCGCTGGTCACTTAATTGTTAAAGTTGAAGCTGCCGGTGTTAACCGTCCTGATATTTTTCAGCGCAAAGGATCATACCCACCACCTCCAGACGCTTCACCGATCATGGGACTTGAAGTTTCTGGTACTGTTGTGGCTAAAGCGGATGATGTCACTCAGTGGAACATTGGTGATCGTATTTGTGCCCTTGTTGCGGGTGGGGGATATGCAGAATATTGCCTAGTACACCAAGAT
This sequence comes from Providencia sp. PROV209, assembly GCF_028479485.1. NCBI lineage: Bacteria > Pseudomonadati > Pseudomonadota > Gammaproteobacteria > Enterobacterales > Morganellaceae > Providencia > Providencia sp. PROV209. Next base: position 85,699 of record NZ_JAMPNR010000015.1, read on the forward strand.
ATCGCACTACCACTTGGAAATTTATCCTTTGAAGAAGGCGCGGCAATTCCTGAAAACTTTTTTACAGTTTGGGCGAATATGTTCCAAATTGGGCAGTTAAAACAAGGGGAAACCGTGCTTATACATGGAGGAACTTCGGGCATTGGTAGCGTAGCAATAATGTTAGCTAAAGCGTTTGGGGCTACGGTGATAACGACCGTTGGCTCAGAAGAAAAAGCCGCGGTTGCGAAATCGCTTGGTGCAGACTGTGTGATTAACTATCGCACGAATGACTTTGTCACAGCCACTCAAGATTTTACGAGCCATAAAGGTGTGAATATGGTTGTCGATATTATTGGCGGTGATTATGTCAGTAAAAACTATGTTGTTGCGGCAAAATTTGGGCGAATTATTCAAATTGGTATGATGAAAGGTAACCCAACTCAGCTCAACATGATGCCATTAATGGTGAAGCGTTTAATTCACACGGGATCGACAATGCGTTCTCGAAGTAATGAAGAAAAAGCACAAATCGCGAGAGAGTTATATCAGCAGGTTTGGGATATAGTCCAAAGCGGTAAAATAAAACCAATCATTAACAAAATATATACATTAAACCAAGTGGAGAGTGCGCATCAACACATGGAGTCAGGTGATTTGATTGGTAAAATTATATTAATAAACAGATAGATGAATGTTGATTTTTTCTCTGTTTTTTATATGATTAGTTAACGATAACTTAGGGTATTATTTTTTATTTATAACAAATAATTTACATTATCAAGTCTTTTAAGCGTAAATATCTCTTTACAGCCAATTAATTTTTGAATTTTTGTGGCTGTCCACAAATCCGAACAAAATTGAGATGAGTTTGTTAATGTTTTAATGAAGATGGATTATATCTATAGACAAGTTGGCTCATTAACGGCTTGTCTACCACTGAATATAGGTTAAGTGATATAAGTCTAGTCATATCATTAACAAGTTGTCATTCGACACAGACATTCCCCCGTTATTGCACTTTCCAATGATAATAAGTTGAGTAACTTAATGCAGCTGGTGCCAGCCAGCTGTAGTTTGAAGGTGTAGTGATAATGAATAATTTTAAAAATAAAAATATGAACGTTGATGCATTGTTCCTAGGACCAAAATCTGAAAATGCCGTATTTTTCAGAGAAATGATGGAATATGCCGTCACTGAGCATATGCACTGGCGTTCGGGATATCATCCTGAAGATCCAGATTTAGTGACTACCGTCGATAGATATGCACCGGAGTATCGGGATACGTTATATCGTACAGAAGGCATTCTTAACCAGCTTTCCTCTAAGTTGAAAACAACCTCAGTGCCGTGGTTTTCACCGCGTTATATGGGGCATATGAATGCAGATACGTTGATGATTTCCAACCTCGCCTATGTCATGGCGATGATGTATAACCCCAATAATTGCGCCCAAGAATCCTCTCCAACTACCACCGTATTAGAAATTGAAGCAGGGTTAGATTTATGTGGGATGTTTGGGTATGACTTACAGACATCATGGGGACACATTACTTCAGGGGGCACCGTTGCTAACTATGAAGGGTTATGGGTCGCAAGGAATATCAAAACATTACCTTTAGCGATAGCCGCTCATCCTCAAGCCCAAAATCTGTTATCAGATACATCAGAAAAAGCCTTGCTGAATATGCGTACGAGTGAGGTACTTGATCTGATTGATGAACTAAAAAAGCAAGGGATATTCGAAGAGATCCGTGATTTAACTTGTCGAGGAACTGGGGTAGAGCAAGGAAAACTGGGTAAATTATTAGTGCCACAATCCAAACATTACTCTTGGATGAAAGCGATGGATATCCTAGGGTTAGGGCAACAGAATATCGTCCAACTTCCAGTGAATAAAAGCTATCGTACGGACGTACCGAAAATGCGTGACATCGTGTTCTCGTTGATTGAAAAAGGGGAGCCAATTCTTGCGGTTGTGGCTGTTGTTGGCACCACTGAAACAGGGGCAATTGATAATGTTGCCGAAGTTATCAAATTACGCGAAGAGTGCGAACACCGTTTTGGTGTTTCATTCTATGTCCATATTGATGCCGCATATGCGGGCTATGCCTGTGCAATGTTCCGTGATGAAAACAACCAATTCCTTGAATATGATGAGCTGATTGAACGTTATCATCATGAGGGCGTTTTCCCTTCGGATGTAGTGTGGCCAAAACCTGACGTTTATCAAAGCTTCCGAGCCTTAAATCAAGCGGACTCTATTACAGTGGATCCGCATAAAGTTGGCTTTATTCCTTATGCAGCAGGTGCTATCTGTATGAAGGATAAGCGTATTGTCGATTTGATCTCCTATCATGCTGCGTACGTATTTGAAGAAGTCAAAGAGAGCAGTCGCAAAACTGACAAACAACAAAATGTGTTGTTGGGCTCATCAATTATGGAAGGCTCTAAAGCGGGTGCCACGGCAGCGGCGGTATGGGCTGCGCATCGGTTAGTGCCACTAAACTTATTGGGGTATGGCAAGGTGATTGCCGCGGGTGTCACTACAGCGAATTGGATGATTGAAAAAATCAATGCGAGCGAACCATTCATCATTGATGATCGCGAATTCACGCTTGCTGCTATGCCCACTCCTGATTTTCACATGATCAACTTTATGTTTAGGGAGAAGGGGAATACCTCTTTGGAAAAACAGAATCATTTAAATAAACGCCTATATGAGCTGTGTTCTTATGCCGCTGGGCGTACATACGCAAATGATTTCTTAACCTCATCAACGTCATTAACTTACGAGGAATACGGTGATAATCCTCAAAGTCTGTGTCTAGATGCAAACTTTAATGAAGATGAATGGCATAAAGTCCACTCTATTTATGTATTAAGGGCTGCAATCATGACGCATTGCCTGCGTGATAAACAACATTTCGAAAGCTACTGGAATGAATTAAGAAACATCTTTGAAGACAAATTACAACAACTCATTGATGAAGAAAATAAACGTCATCATTCCATCCAAAAAGTTAGTGTTTAATTAATTTTGTTAGGATCTCAATATGAAAAATCGCACACTTGGTAGTGTTTTTATTGTTGCAGGTACTACGATCGGCGCTGGAATGTTGGCGATGCCAATTGCAGCAGGCAGTAATGGATTTTCAGTCAGTTTAGTCATGTTATTTGGATTATGGGCATTGATGTGTTACACCGCACTTTTGCTGGTTGAAGTGTATCAGCATGAGTCTCACGAGACTGGAATAGGTAGCGTTGCACAACGTTATTTAGGTTCGAGTGGGAAGTTTATTACTGGTTTTAGCATGATGTTTTTAATGTATGCTTTAACTGCCGCGTATGTAACCGGTGCGGGTCAGATCATTACATCAAACCTAAAAGGCAGCTTTGCTATCGAAATGGCTGACTGGATGGGGATAGTTGTATTTACGATTATTGGTGGTGGAGTGGTCTGTTTTGGGACATCATCCGTGGACTTTATTAACCGAATTTTATTTACGGCTAAAATTGTCTTTTTAGTGATCATTTTGGCAATGATGTTCCCTCATGTTGAACAATTGAATTTACTCTCAGCTCCGACAGACAAAATCCTTATCCTTGCCGCTATCCCTGTGTTCTTTACCTCATTTGGTTTCCACGGGAGTGTGCCGAGTGTGGTGAAATATATGGGTGGGGACGTTAAAAAGCTAAGAGTTATCTTTATATTAGGTAGTGCAATTCCGTTAGTTGCTTATATTTTATGGCAGATAGCCACTTTGGGTAGCATTGGAACGAATACGTTTGTAGGCATTTTAGCAGAGAACTCTGGGCTGAATGGATTACTGGAAGCGATTAAATCTGTTGCTCAGTCAGGTAAAACTGAATTGGTCGCGCAGATGTTTATGAGCCTTGCATTAGCCACATCATTCCTTGGGGTTGCATTAGGATTATTCGACTTTTTGGCAGATTTATTTAAGCGTCAGGATAATGCGGCAGGGCGTATACAAACGGGTCTGCTAACATTTTTACCACCATTAGTTTTCGCGCTGTTCTATCCAAAAGGTTTTGTGATGGCATTAGGTTATGCTGCGATCGCATTATCTATTTTAGCGTTATTGCTCCCGAGTGCGATGGCATTAAAATCCCGCCATATTAACCCTCGTAAATATCAAGTACTCGGTGGTAAACCTGCTTTATTCATTGTGTTCCTCTGTGGCATCGTTGTTATTGGAATTCAATTAGGCATTGTTTTTAAATTATTGCCGGATATCGGCTAACACTAACGAGTTATTTTTATAGTACAAAAAGCCCGTTCTCTCTCAGAACTGGCTTTTTTCATTTACAGAGATCACTAAAAACACGTTTTGCACCTTTCACCCCAATTTTTCCCGCTATTATAATGATAATAATTATCATTAGCACATTGTGATAAAAACAGATATATCTAATTCTGGCATTATTCCGAAAACAGATTACAATATTAGATATATCGGTTTTTAATTTTTTGCACATTCACTGAGATATCAAATGGACAATCAACAACCTCTCGAAACATGTTTATGCGAGGGAAAAAGTGTTCGACGTATGTTTAATCCTAAACAGCTGCGTATTTATATTTTGCATTTACTCGTAGATGGCGCGAATTATGGTTATGAACTGATAAAAAAAATCAGTGAGGAAACTGCAGGCTTTTACTGCCCAAGTCCTGGGGTTATTTATCCTACATTGACATTACTGGAAGATCTTGGATTTATTTCAACCAGTAAAGAAACAGGAAAAGGGCGTAAGTGTTTTACGATTACTCCAGAGGGGCGCTGTTTTTTACTTTTAAAGGCTGACATCCTCGCGGAAGTCAAAATAAAACTAAATTATGCACAAGAACTGAAGGCAGGTAATCAGTTTGCCAATGAAATTGAGTTAGCGGTAGATAAATTTAAGTCCTTACTCAGACATAAAATTGTTTTGCAACAATTGTCTAAGAAGGAATCAGCTCAGGTAGTCGAGATTATTAACCAAGCAGTGAATCGAATTGAACAGGTGAATGCTGCGCTATTAATCACAGAATAAATTGAAGTAGAAGGAAAATAACATGGCAAAAACCCGTCATATTATCCAAGTAAAAGAGCAAATTCAGATGAAAGAAACCATGCAGCCGGAACAAGCGACACAAGTGGAAGAAAACAAGCAGGTTGAACCGAAAGAAAAACAGCCTGATTCAGTACCAAAGAATAAAGCTAAATTTAAAGAAGTCGTTTGCCCAAGCGTCCCAATGTCTTACTTTAAGCGGGCAAAAAAACAGAAATACTAAGTTAATATTGTGGCAAAACAGTTATTCATAAACTGAGAGTGAATAGAGTGAAATTCACAAAGTTTCACTAATGGAAATTTGCGTTACTTTATTAATAATTATTTTGTCACTGGATGTATCGAATGAAAGGCCCTAGAACACGGTATGTGCGCTAGAGCCTTTATTATTTTAGATATTCAATAATGCTTGGATTCGTGCGATTTCTTCAATCCATTGTCGCTGAAGTTGCGGCTTCTGATGTGAAACTTTGCGTTGCTTATCAGCGTCTAGCTTTTCTTCCAGTGCCAATAACTGTTCAAGCAAGGCATCTTCATGAGAATGGACCACTTCAGTCTGTGTATTTTCTAAAGTTAAATTGGCTTGACTCGTCTTGAATACACCGTCTGAAGCGGTAGATTGCGCTTCTATCTGTTGGTATAGTGAATCAAGATTTAAATACTCCTCTAAGCGATTATTGTGAATATACCAATAACGCTGACAACTATTCTCAATTAGCCACTTATCATGGCTAACAACTAATAGCGCCCCTTCGAATTGAGCAATTTGCTCACTCAAGGCTTCCTTACCTTCAAGATCGAGGTGGTTAGTCGGTTCATCCAGCAAAATTAACGCATATTGCGCTAAACTGAGCCCAATAAATAATAAGCGAGCCCGTTCACCCCCGCTTAAAGTTGCCACTTTCTGTTGATGGCGTGGATAAGCAAAGCCTGCACTGATCAGTGCCATTTTTCGTTGCTCATCGGTAAGGGGAGCAAAGTGGCGTAATGCATCGAGTAAACTGTCATTATCATTCAGCTGTTCTAATTGCTGGTCGTAATAACCAACAGAAATCGTGGGATGAAACTTCAGTTGCATTTCGTGACGTAAATCAGCGAGATACTGTTGCCAAATTAAGCGCAATAAGGTGGATTTTCCACAACCATTTGCACCCATAATCGCAATGCGATCACCACTTTTTACTTGGGTAAATGGCACTGAAAACAGACATTGCCCATCAGGTGTCAATACTTGGGTGTTATCAAACTCAAGGACGCGATTGGCAGGAATCGATTTGCCATTGAGTCGTAATTGCCATTGATAACCGTCAGTAAGGTCAGTTTGTTCCTCTTTTAAACGGTCTATCTGTTTTTCCATCTGTTTTGCTTTTCGAGAAAGTCCTTCATTATCATAAACTTTACCCCAAATAGCTAAACGTTTGGCACTAGAGGCAATACGATCAATTTCCTTTTGCTCTGCTTGGTAGCGATGCTCATCAGTACGATCCGTCTCCGCTAGCGCTTGGCGCGCTAAACTGCATGGAAGTCGGTAAAAATGTAAGGTTTTATCCCGTAATATCCACGTACTGTTAGTAACTTTATCGAGTAAAGATTGATCGTGAGAAACCAACACAAAACTGCCTTTCCAATTTTGTAGAAAATTTCCTAACCAAATAAGAGTAGGTAAATCGAGGTGGTTGCTCGGTTCATCTAACAATAATAAGTCAGGCTGGCAGATTAATGCACGTCCCAGTAGTAAACGGGTATGTTGACCACCGCTAATAGCATTGGCAGATTGCTCCCATTGATGAGGTGCAAACCCTAATTCTGTCAACAACATTTCTGCTCGCCAACGCTCAGAGGCTTGCTCTTGCCGAGGCAGTTTTTGCAGCAATGCATCGATTAATGTTAAGGGTGCCACTTCCGCAGGAAGATGTTGCTCGATATAAGCAGTAATACAATGATTAGCATAAGTAATTTGCCCACTATTTGGAGATAACTGGGAAGTTAATAACTTTAATAGGGTACTTTTGCCGCTACCATTGTGACCAATCAGTCCTATACGATCACCTTGCAATAAAGTGAAACTGATATCTGACAGTAATGATGTGGTTGATGTATCGTAGTTTAATGATTTTACGGATAATAATGTGCTCATAGCTTACTCAAATTTTAGGCGTAAAAACGCCGGGTAATGTCATTACGACAACCCAGTAAGCTGAGAAAAGACTCTTTAGCTGCTTTGCTCAGGCAGGGTTATCGCAGTATAAAACTGTGAAAGCCTGAGCTCTGACGATTACCAAAGAAGTGTGAATATTCAATAAGATCACACAACAGCATAAGATTAACCTCCTTTTTATTTTCAGTATTGCGGTTGAACAATGGAGGAATGATAGCAAAGAGGGCGATTTTAGAGCAATAGCAGCCATTCATTTTGTTTATCTGTTGTTATGAGCTATTGCTGTGAACCATTGCTATAAATCATTCTTATAATCACAGTATTTTGATGAATAAAACTGCTGATCGTTAGGGTTTGGTACCATCGATGGTTAAAATCGAATCTCAAACAAAAAGAGAGATAGCAATGGATATACAAATTAAAACGGCTACCCGTGAAGATGCGCCACTGATTTTAGAGATGATCATTGAATTAGCCGTCTATGAAAAAGCACGCCATGAAGTAAAAGCGAGTGTGGCTGATATTGAAAATTCCCTTTTCGCTCCAGACTCTAAAACCGAAGCGTTACTGTGTTATGTTGATGGCAAACCCGCGGGTTATGCGGTGTTTTTTACTAGTTATTCAACATGGCTAGGCCATAATGGTATTTATTTAGAAGATTTGTATGTTTCCCCTGAATTCAGAGGGGCTGGTGCGGGGAAAAAATTACTTAAGCATATTGCGCAGCTAGCTTACAAACGTCAATGCCAGCGTTTAGAGTGGAGCGTGTTGGATTGGAACCAACCTGCGATTGATTTTTACCAAAGTATTGGGGCACAACCTCAAGACGAATGGGTACGTTACCGTATGGATGCTGAAACAATTGCGAAGTTTGCCAATTAATTTTTCAATAAAACAATATTAACTGCTAAATAATATTTTCATCACCAAATCAAAGCCAGTAAATAACGTTACTGGCTTTGTTGTTACTTTTTTATATTCCTATCTACACTTGATATTGCCTCTTTCTTCGAGGGAATAACTTTTTTGTGATATATAGCGATTTAACCTAAGCTAAATTCTGATAAACTTATAATAAATAACAAGATAGACTTAATAATTGGCTGTAATATAGCTTCTGTCTGTTATGAAAATAATAAAACAAAAAATGTAGATGATATTTATTTCAAGAAAAAACAGTTTTGTAATGTGACTAATTAATTTAATTAACACCAAAAAATGACTGTATTCACTAATTTATTTCATGAATAGAGAAGGGATGGTATGAAAATAAATAAGCGCAAGGTATCGTTTTACATTATTTTAATTCTGGCGATTGCTGCGGCTGGATATTATTACTGGAACCAAAATTCGAGTAGTCTTCCTGACGGTTTTGCACAGAGCAATGGCAGAATTGAAGCGACTGAAATAGATATTGCGACTAAAACAGCAGGGCGAATCGATACCATCTTGGTCAAAGAAGGGGATTTTGTACAGCAGGGTCAAGAACTAGCTCGTATGGATACTCGTGCTTTGCAGGAACAACTTCATGAAGTACAAGCTCAATTACGCCAAGCGATTAGTGCTGTTGCGACCGCTGAGTCTGGGTTAGTACAACGAAAAAGTGAAAAGCTAGCGGCACAGGCTGTCGTTCGCCAGCGTGAAGCGGAATTAGATGCAGCACAAAAACGCTTAAATCGTTCCCGCGTGTTGGTCAAAACTAAAGCTGTTTCTCAACAACAAGTGGATGATGACACTGCCCAAATGCAAGGGGCAAAGGCGGCTCTTGAAGCGTCTAAAGCGCAAGTGGCAGCATCCACTGCGGCAATTGATTCCGCACAAGCCGGTATTGTTCAAGCTAAAAATCGTGTAGAAGCTGCCACTGCCACAGAAAGGCGTATTACCGCTGATTTAGAAGACAGTATTTTAAAAGCGCCGCGCAGTGGTCGTGTTCAATATCGTGTTGCGGAGCCTGGTGAAGTACTGGGTGCTGGTGGTCGAGTGTTGAATATGGTGGATTTAAGCGATGTTTATATGACCTTTTTCTTGCCAACGGAGCAAGCAGGCAAAGTTGCTTTAGGGAGTGAAGTCCATATTATTCTCGATGCCGCGCCGAACATTGTGATCCCCGCCAAAACGACATTTGTTGCCAGCGTTGCGCAATTTACACCAAAAACAGTCGAAACCCAAAATGAGCGCTTGAAACTCATGTTCCGCGTTCGTGCACGTATTTCCCCTGAATTATTAGAAAAGCATCTTGAATATGTGAAAACAGGTTTACCCGGTAAAGCCTATGTTCGCCTAGATGAACAAACGCCGTGGCCAACTGATCTTGAGGTGAGATTACCACAATGACCGATAAATTGATGGATGATGTGATTGTTGATTTACAGCATGTCAGCCAACATTACGGTGATAACTGTGCGTTGGACGACATAACCCTCTCTATTCCTGCTCGAAAAATGGTTGGGCTCATTGGTCCTGATGGCGTGGGCAAATCAAGCTTAATATCATTGATTGCGGGTGCTCGGGTGATCCAGCAAGGGCAAGTCAATGTTTTAAATGGGGATATGCATGATAGCGACCATCGTCGCAATGTTTGTCCTAAAATTGCCTATATGCCTCAAGGATTAGGGAAAAACCTTTATCACACGCTTTCAGTTTATGAAAACGTCGATTTTTTCGGTCGGCTATTTGGGCAATCTAATGAAGAGCGGGCATATCGCATTCAAGACCTTCTCGAAAGCACAGGGCTTGCGCCTTTTAAAGACCGACCCGCAGGAAAATTGTCGGGTGGTATGAAGCAAAAGTTGGGGTTATGTTGCGCGCTTATTCATGACCCTGACTTACTGATCCTTGATGAACCAACAACAGGGGTTGACCCTTTATCTCGAGCACAATTTTGGGATCTTATTGACCGTATTCGTGAACGACAAACCAATATGAGCGTGTTGGTCGCGACCGCCTATATGGAAGAGGCTGAGCGTTTTGACTGGTTAGTTGCGATGGACGATGGCAAGGTAATGGCAACAGGTCATGCTGCTGAATTAAAAGCACAAACTGGCTGTAACGACCTTGAAGAGGCATTCATCGCCTTATTACCTGAGGAAAAACGCGCAGGTCACCAAAAAGTGGTCATTCCGCCTCGTGATACGCGAGATGACAACGTTATCGCTATTGAAGCGCAAAATTTAACGATGCGTTTTGGTGATTTTGTCGCGGTAGATCATGTGAATTTCAAAATACCTAAAGGGGAAATTTTCGGTTTTTTAGGCTCCAATGGGTGTGGTAAATCCACCACCATGAAAATGCTGACCGGTTTATTGCAAGCAAGTGAAGGGCAAGCGTGGCTATTTGGGCAAGAGATTGACCCCAAAGACATTGAAACCCGTAAGCGTGTAGGATACATGTCCCAAGCGTTTTCTCTCTATAGTGAATTGAGCGTCCAGCAAAATCTTGAGTTACACGCCAAACTGTTCCACATTCCCGAAGACAAAATAAATCAGCGTATTGATGAAATGTGCCAGCGTTTTGATTTGGATGATGTTCGCGAAACTTTACCGGATGACCTGCCTTTAGGGATACGCCAACGCCTTTCGTTAGCGGTGGCGGTGATCCACCAGCCTGAAATGTTAATTCTCGATGAACCGACTTCAGGGGTTGACCCAGTTGCTCGGGATATGTTCTGGAATTTGATGGTTGATCTATCAAGACGTGACGGTGTCACTATTTTTATCTCCACCCACTTTATGAATGAAGCAGAACGCTGTGACCGCATTTCCTTGATGCATGCGGGTAAAGTTCTTGATTGCGATACGCCAGAAAATCTGATTAAAAAGCGTGGGTTAGAAACCTTAGAAGCGACATTTATCGCGTATCTACAGGATGCGGTTGGGGATCAAAATGCGGGTCAAGAGAGCGCTCCCGAATTTCATGTGGATGCGAAGTTAAAACAGCAAGCGGCAGAAGCGCTCAAAAAGCGCTTTAGTTTTCGGCGTTTGTTTAGCTATAGCATACGTGAGGGCATGGAGCTGCGACGTGACCCTGTTCGCTCCACACTGGCCTTGCTAGGTACGGTTATTCTGATGTTCATTATGGGCTATGGGATCAGTATGGATGTGGAAAATCTACGTTTTGCTGTATTAGACCGAGACCAAACAGGATTAAGCCAAGGTTATACGCTGAATTTAGCCGGATCGCGCTATTTTATTGAGCAGCCGCCTCTGCAGGATTATGAGCAACTCGAAGCAGGTATGCGCAGTGGAAAAATCACCGTTGCAATTGAAATTCCGCCTAACTTTGCTCGTGATGTTGCCAAAGGAAACAATGTTAAATTGGGCGTATGGATCGATGGGGCAATGCCAAACCGAGCTGAAACCGTACGCGGTTACGTACAAGCGATGCATTTGGCGTGGTTAAGTACGATGGCGGCACGACAGCCAGCAGGAGTAGCGGGTATTCCTGCGGTGGATATTGAAACTCGCTACCGATATAACCCTGATGTTCGCAGTTTACCTGCAATTGTTCCTGCGGTGATCCCACTTTTATTGATGATGATCCCCGCGATGCTGAGTGCCTTGAGTGTGGTGCGAGAAAAAGAGCTAGGTTCGATTATTAACCTTTATGTCACCCCGATCACCAAATTAGAATTTCTGCTTGGTAAACAACTTCCCTATATTGTCTTGGGGATGTTTAACTTCGTATTACTTTGCATTTTATCTGTCTATGTCTTTGGTGTGGAATTTAAAGGCAGCTTTTTATCGTTGAGCTTAGCGGCCTTTTTGTACATCACAATTGCAACTGGAATGGGGCTGCTGATTTCTTGTTTTATGAAAAGCCAAATTGCGGCTATTTTTGGTACTTCAATCATCACCTTGATCCCCGCGACTCAATTCTCCGGCATGATTGACCCCGTCTCTTCTTTGGAGGGAATGGGGCGTTGGGTTGGGCAGATTTATCCTACCTCGCATTTTTTAACCATTACGCGCGGTACTTTCTCGAAAGGTCTCAATCTATTTGATTTACAAGCCTCATTTATCCCGTTGGTTATCACAATCCCGATTGTGATTGGCTTAAGTGTTTATTTCCTGAAAAAACAGGAGGCATAGGGATGATCCGTAAAATACAGAATATATTTAACCTGGGCGTTAAAGAGTTACGAAGTTTAGGGCGTGACAAAGCAATGTTGGCGCTGATTGTATTTGCCTTTACGGTTTCGATTTATTCATCAGCGACCGTAACTCCGGGCTCATTGCATAACGCTCCGATTGCGATTGCGGATCAGGACAAATCCCAGCTTTCGAACCGAATCATCAATAGTTTCTATGAGCCGTATTTCTTGCCGCCGGCGGATATTGTACCAAGCCAAATTGATGGATTACTCGACAGAGGGGCATATACTTTCGCTATTGATATTCCACCCAATTTTCAAAGAGATGTATTAGCAGGACGTCATCCTCAATTGCAAGTAAATATCGATGCAACACGCATGAGTCAGGCTTTTTTGGGGAACAGTTACATACAAAATATCACCTTGGGAGAGGTAAATGAATTTTTGGCAAAATACCGTAGCCAAGGGAGTTTACCCGTCGATCTTGAAGTTCGTATGCGCTTCAACCCAAACTTAACACAATCTTGGTTTGGCTCTGTGATGGCAATCATTAACAACATCACTATGTTATCGATTGTCTTAACGGGAGCAGCGTTGATCCGTGAACGTGAGCATGGCACTGTCGAGCATTTAATGGTGATGCCACTCACTCCCTTTGAAATCATGATGTCGAAAATTTGGTCGATGGGATTAGTGGTATTAATTGCTTCTGCTATCTCTTTATTGTTAGTGGTTAAAACCTTATTGCAGGTGCCTATTGAGGGCTCAATATTGCTGTTTATGTGTGGGGTAGCGCTGAGCTTATTTGCCACAACATCGATAGGCATTTTTATGGGGACCATCGCGCGTTCAATGCCGCAGTTTGGGCTGCTAATGATTCTGGTATTATTGCCATTAAACATGCTTTCAGGGGGAATGACCGCCCGCGAAAGTATGCCGCAACTGGTGCAGGATATTATGTTAACCATGCCAACCACGCACTTTGTTAGCTTAGCGCAAGCCATTTTGTATCGCGGCGCAGGCTTTCAAATTGTATGGCCTCAATTTGCCATTCTGGTTGTGATCGGTAGCGTATTTTTTAGCTTTGCCTTAATGCGTTTCCGTAAAACTATTGCCACGATGGCATAGTATTTATCGCACTGTATCGGCTATTTTCCATAAAACGCTTGCGGATTTTATCAGTAAGCGTTTTAATGCTTCGCCTATCAATTTTTAATTAATGATTAGATTTTGCCTATCAAATCGATAGCAACGACTGATTGGATTAAGTCTCTGAGAAACAGTAACTTAATAGTCAACCAAACAGGAGGACATCAAATGTCATTAATTAATACTCAAATCAAACCTTTTTCTAATCAAGCATTTAAAGACGGTAAATTTATCGAAGTCACAGAGAAAGATGTTGCAGGTAAATGGAGCGTTTTCTTCTTTTATCCAGCAGATTTCACCTTTGTTTGCCCAACTGAATTAGGTGACATTGCTGACCATTACGCTGAATTCCAAAAAATGGGTGTAGATATCTACTCTGTATCGACTGATACCCATTTCACGCACAAAGCATGGCATGAAAGCTCTGAAACTATCGGTAAAATCAAATACGCGATGATCGGCGACCCAACAGGTGCTCTGACTCGTAACTTCGAAAATATGCGTGAAAACGAAGGCTTAGCTGACCGTGGTACATTCGTTGTTGACCCACAAGGTATCATCCAAGCTATCGAAATCACTGCTGAAGGTATTGGTCGTGATGCTGCTGACTTACTGCGTAAAGTTAAAGCTGCTCAATATGTTGCAAGCCACCCAGGTGAAGTTTGCCCAGCTAAATGGAAAGAAGGTGAAGCAACACTGTCTCCATCTTTAGATTTAGTCGGCAAAATCTAATCGATTATCCTCGATAAGACTATTGCAAAATAAGCTACGTTGCAGGCGCTAAACACAATTAAGTAAAAAGCCTGCAACGGGCTATACGACGGGTATATGTACCCGATTTCATGACCAAGGGGATTACATGCTCGATAATAATTTACAGGCTCAATTAAAAGCCTATCTAGAAAGATTAACTAAACCTGTAGAACTGGTTTCGAATTTAGATGACAGCGCAAAATCAATTGAAATAAAACAATTACTTGAACAAATTGCGTCGCTGTCAGACAAGGTGACTGTACGTGAAGAGCACGACTCCACCCAAAGAACACCTTCATTTTTAATTACCAACCCAGGGACTAATATTGGCGTGCGTTTTGCAGGCTCACCATTGGGTCATGAATTTACGTCTTTAGTGCTGGCGCTACTGCAAGTGGGTGGTCATCCATCCAAAGAAGCCCAAGAATTATTGGACCAAGTGAAAGGGCTTGAAGGCGATTTCAACTTTGAGACTTATTATTCATTATCTTGCCATAATTGCCCTGATGTCGTGCAGGCGTTGAACTTGATGGCAGTTTTGAATCCGAACGTTCGCCATACGGCGATTGATGGCGCGCTGTTCCAAAATGAAATCGACGAACGCAACATCATGGGTGTTCCCGCTGTTTTCTTAAACGGCAAAGAATTTGGTCAAGGTCGCATGACATTAAGCGAAATCGTGAGCAAGGTTGATACCAATGCCGATGCGCGTGCGGCAAAAGCGATTAGCGAACGTGAACCCTTTGAAGTTTTAATCATCGGTAGTGGTCCGGCGGGTGCATCAGCCGCAGTTTATACTGCGCGTAAAGGCATCCGTACTGGCGTCATCGGTGAGCGTTTCGGTGGACAGGTGATGGATACCGTTGATATCGAAAACTATATTTCGGTATTGAAAACAGAAGGCGCAATTTTAGCAGGTGCCCTGAAAAATCATGTAGATAGCTATAATGTCGATGTAATTGATGGCCAATCAGTCACTAAGCTTATCCCTGCTGAGCAAATTGGCGGTTATCACCAAATCGAAACGGCATCAGGCGGCGTGATGAAAGCACGCAGTATTATCATCGCAACCGGTGCTCGCTGGAGAAATATGGGCGTACCGGGTGAGCAAGAGTACCGTACAAAAGGGATTACATTCTGCCCACACTGTGATGGTCCATTGTTTAAAGGTAAGCGTGTAGCCGTCATTGGCGGGGGTAACTCCGGTATTGAAGCCGCTATCGACTTAGCGGGTATCGTCGAACATGTCACTGTATTGGAGTTCGCATCAGAATTAAAAGCTGACTCAGTATTACAAGAAAAAGCGCGTAGCTTGAGTAATATCGACATCATTTTGAATGCACAAACCCTTGAAGTTAAAGGGGATGGCAGCAAAATGACTAGCTTAGAGTACAAAGACCGTACCGATGAAAGTGTGCATTCTTTGGAAGTGGCAGGTGCATTTGTTCAGATTGGTTTATTACCAAATACCAATTGGTTAGGGGATACCGTTGCACGTAACCGTATGGGTGAAATTGAAGTTGATGCCCGTAATGAAACCAGTGTGAAAGGCGTTTTCGCCGCAGGTGACTGTACAACAGTGCCTTACAAACAAATTATCATTTCAGCCGGAGAAGGTGCAAAGGCCGCACTTAGCGCATTTGATTACCTCATCCGCACAAGTACCAGAACCGCTGAATAGCTCATAGTTTAGCGGGTTGTAGCCAAAAGGCACTCGGGGGCGAGTGCCTTTTTTTGTGCGTGAAAGATAATCAAGATAAGCGAAAAGTAATAACATCAATATTCTTTCTTCCGTTAAATGTCGTGATGGAATAAGACATTAATATTGATGATAGTCAATGGGATTATCATGTTTGATGGTCTCTGGGATATCTATTTAATGAATATCTTCGTGACTGCGGTACACCAAAGAAAGCTCAGGATGATGCCATAAGCTGGCAGGGGTGACGGTAGTGCGTTCCCATGGAATGGTGCCAATAAACCACAGCTTCCAGAAATTTAATTTGGCATTCGGATTTTTTGTTAATAATGCTCTGAAAGTTTCGATTTCACCAATACGAATAGATAGGGCTGATTGGTAAATATCGAATACAAATTTTGAGCAAAATTGGCGTGATGAATCGTATTTAAATCCAGTATGATAAAACTTATTTAAGCGGGGGAAAACTTGTGTTACTAACGCCTGTTTTTGTGTCTCGGTTAAATGTGTGGATAAACGTCGCACACTGTAACGATGCTCAGATGAACGGGCAATAAAACGCGATAATGTGGTGGTGGTCGATAATGGAATACGGCTTTCTGCCACTAAATAGTCATTGCCATCATGACCGATGATCATGCCCACATGATTACTCCAACATTGTGATGCGGAGGCAATTTGGCGGAAAACTTCAGTACCAATGCTAGTGAAAATAATGTCACCGACTTCAAGCTCATAAGGGTAGTTTATTTTTGTCATGGAATACCTCAAGCGGATGATAAAACTGACCTTGGCGTCATCTTATAAGCCGTTAGGTATTCGCGACAATCGGAATAGCGGCGAATATCACTTCTGTTTAGCTTGGGTATATTTTCATCAATTCTAAACTTAATAATTGAATATTTTGTATGATTTCTTGTTCGGTATGGGCGGCATAGCCGAATAGAATGGCATTATTATTTTTGCTATTAATGCAATATCGAGACAGAGGCTGCGCACCAAACCCGAGCGCTCGACATTGCTCTAGGATAATCTCTAAGTTATAGCCTTTTTTTACCCAACAGATTGTATGGATCCCTGAATCATTCATGTGAGCATCAAAAATGTGCGGGAGATATTGATTGATGGATTGGCAAAAAACAGTTTGGCGTTCATAGCATACTTTGCGGATCTTACGGATATGTCTCGCATAATGACCTTCTTGAATAAATTGTGTTAAAGCGGCTTGTTCTAAATAGCTACAATGACTATCACTGTAATATTTCATCATCGTAAAAGCTTCACTCAGACTTTCTGGCACAATTAAAAATCCAAGGCGAAAACCGGGGTACATCATTTTAGAAAATGTACCAGCATAAATAACACGTTGATGATTATCCAGCCCTTGTAAGGCTTGAATCGGTTTGGATAAAAAACGGAACTCACTGTTGTAATCATCCTCAAATATCCAAGCATTATTTTGTTGCGCCCAATCTAATAATGCGAGGCGGCGGGGTAAGCTTAAAGTTGTTCCAAGCGGAAACTGATGAGATGGCGTAGTATAAATCAGTTTGGCATCACTATGATGCGCGGCGGCGTATTCAATATTCATTCCCTCATGGTCAGAGGGGATCGGTGAAATATTGGCGCCTGCGGCGGTTAAAATCGCACGAGCACTATCATAGCCGGGGTCATCGAGCCAAACAGTATCATTTTGTTTTAATAAGACTTTAGCCACCAAATTTATCGCCTGCTGTGTTCCATTCACAATAATAATTTGGTTGTCAGAGCAATGAACGCCTCGGGTTGAACGCACATAGTCAGCCAATAATTTTTTGAGCGGCGTATAGCCGTCAGGGTGATTATAGTGGGTAATTTCTCGTTTGGATTTTCGCCAAACTCGCCCTAATAATCGCCCCCAAAGATCATGGGGAAATTGGTCAACACAACCGACGCCAATATTAAATATTGAGCGCTTATTGGTATTTGGGCGTGATTGTTCCCAAAGTGGTTGAAGGTTATTCAACATGGGGTTCAGATAAAGTGCAGGATTTTCTTGTTGAGAACAAGCTTGATGAGAGGCTGTGGTACGAACTAACTCATCAGGAATTTGAGCAGAAACATAAGTTCCAGAGCCTTGTTTTGAGTATAAATAACCTTCATCAATTAGGCGTTCAAATCCCGCAATGACTGAGTTACGCGAAATTGACATCATCTCAGCCAGCGCCCGAGTCGAAGGTAATTTCAGGCCAGCGGCAATTCGGCCATCTAGAATTGCACTACGGATTGTGTGATAAACCCCTTCATTGATTCGACCTTGTTCGAGCAATAAAAGTGGAAACTGAGCCTGCTGCTTTCTTCTCATAAGTGGATCCTAAATAAATCACAAAAGTGTACCTTATGCAGTACCAGATAGCTCAGTACTATAACCCCATCGAGTAATATGTCTACTAATGGAAGGGTTATTATGAATAATGCAGAATTACCAGTTTCTATCGAATTTGTTTCCCCTGATCACTACCCAGAATGGTTGGTTTATTGGTTAGAATATCAAAAGTTTTATCAAGTAGATTTAAGTGAAGAAATTACATTAAAAGCGTGGGAGCGCTTCTTTGATGAAAAAGAACCCATGTATTGTGCGGTAGCAGTCGAAGGTGACAAGGTTGTTGGTTTTGTTAATTATCTTTTCCATCGTTCGACATGGGCGAAAAATGACTTTTGTTATTTAGAGGATTTGTATGTAACGCCTGAAGTTCGTGGTCGCCATGTGGGTAAACAACTCATTGAGTTTGTTCAACAGCAAGCGCAAAAAAAACAGTGTGGAAGATTGTACTGGCATACACAAGAGACTAATTTACGGGGACAGAAGTTATACAATTGGGTGGCAGAAAAACCGGGTGTTATCGAATATAGAATGCCACTATAACGACGATATCATTAAATCGAGTGCCCGCTGTTGCTTTAACAGCGGGATATGATTGCTAAAAATCTTAATTTGCTAATTGTGCCCGTACTTCCATTAATGCAAAACCTAATAGATTTAAACCTTTCCATGTGAGTGGATTTTCAATATTTTCTGCATCTTCTGCTAAACCAATTCCCCATATTTTGTCGACAGGGCTCGCTTCAACAAGCACCCGCTCATTAGTCGCGAGTAGGAATTGTTTTAACGCCTCATTTTGGGAGAATTTTGCCAAATTAGCTTTCACAACAATATTATAGCGGTTTGCATCCCAAATATCTTGCTTGAACCCGCGAACTTCTCGACCAAATGCTTTTGCTGCACCAGGGTTAGGTGCATGAATAATTTTTTGTAGCGTTTCATTATCATCAAATAAGCGGGCTTTTTCAGCCATCATAAAATGTTCGGCGCTAGCAAAGCGATTGTTATCAACGATAAAAGGGGCGGGATACCATTGGCTAAAACAGCTTTTTGTTACTTGATGTTGTTTAGACTGATGCCCCCAAAAAAAGACATATTTAAATTTTTTACCTGTTCGGTAGAGCTTACAAAGGTTTTTTATATCCATAAGACTAACTTGAAAAATAATCATTAGATACGGTTAGATTAACGACAAACCAATGGCTTGGCTATCGGAATTACCCGTACTCTTGTTGCAAAGAAAAAATAATTTTTGAATAAAGCTCACATTCTTGAAATGTATTAATTGGTATCGCTTTTTTTAACTAACACACCTTTTATTTTAACGATATCATAACAAATATAAATTTATAATTATTTGAAAAAACAGAATTAATTAATCATGGAAAAGATTTTACTGGTGTTATGGCCATTATTTGCTCTTATTACAATGGGTTTTATATTGCGTAGAACTGCACTGTTTTCTGCTGATTTTTGGCCGAGCGCGGAAAAACTTAATTACTTCATTTTATTTCCAGCTTTACTAATAAGCAGTTTAGCAAATGCGCCGTTAGATAATCCAAAATTGCCTTATCTTGCATGTGCAATTTTGTTTATTCTTGCGATAAGCTCATTGTTCGTGGTGCTGAGTAAATATTTATTCAAAATCTCGATTCCAAGATTTGGGGCCCATATTCAAGGAATTATTCGTTTTAATACCTATTTAGGTCTTGCAATTATTGCTGATCTATTTGGATCGGAAGGGATTGCTATTTCTGCGGTAATTATGGCGATTTTAGTGCCCAGCTGCAATGTGATTGCTGTGTTATCATTGAGTGCAGGTAAGAAAGTCACATTAAAGCAACTTGTGATGCCTATTGCTAAAAACCCTCTGATAATATCTTGTGTCATCGGAATTTTATTAAATTTATTACCTATTGGTTTACCATTTGGTTCTGACCAATTTTTAAAATTACTGGCAGCAGCGAGTTTACCATTAGGGTTAATTTGCATTGGTGGAGCACTACAAACAGCAACATTGAGAAAAGAGTTTAAACCAATCATGGTTTCAACATTATTACGTTTGCTCGCGATGCCTATTTTAGCGGTATTAACTGCCCATTTATTTTCATTACCAGCATTAGAAAGGGTTCTTTTGGTGATCTTTTTCGCTATTCCTACTGCCCCGACGTCCTATATTTTAACCAAACAACTCAATGGTAATAGCCAATTGATGGCTGGAATTATTACTTTTCAAACTATTCTTGCGGTTATTACATTACCGCTAGTTTTAACATTAATTACTCAATAATATTATTTTTATATAGAAAGCAACATCATAATTATTATGATGTTGCTTTCTATGGCGAAGTGAAGTTAGAAATGCAGTTACTTAACAAGTTTACAATCACGACCCTTGTCGTCAGAAATACGGTTATTAACAGCATCATCTTCAGAAATAGTCGCTAAGTTTAATCCTGCTTTGCTGCTCCATAGTTGGAAATTTTCACCAACATAGCGAGCGCCACTCGCGGCTTCTTTGTTTTTCAGTAAAATCAATTCATCGCTGTAAAGCATCACTGCTGTATCTTGATTAGGGAAAGAAACTTTAATTTTTTGTCCATCGCAGTTATAGGTTTGTGTTTTAGCGGCGAATGCAGATGACGATATAGCCAAAACGGATAATGCAGCGATAGAAGAAACTAAAAGAGTTTTTTTCATTGGTTTTCCTTAATACTTTTAAGTATTTATACCAGCGTTCATAAACATTGAAACGATAAGCTACAGAGATATAGTATTACTTTTAAATATACATAGCATAAACATTTAGTCACTATTTTATGAAATTTAATAATATTCTTAATTTCAACTTAATCTCCTTTGTAAATAACGATATAAATATTTTTAGATGTATTTTTGTTTTTTAAAATAGAAGCTAATAAGTTATCCAAGGCTTTTAATAATCTATAGGTGTAGTCTTAAAGTTAATTTGAATATATATTTTTATCTTGAATTCATGATAGGAACAGATATAGGTAAAAATCGCCAAATAAAAGATAAAATAAACAAAAAGTTTAACCTATTAAATTTTCAAGGATTAAATGCAATTTCTTGTGAGTGTTCGATGAATAACATACACTGAAGGCGTAAATTTTACGTCATTTGATAAGGAGTTAAGCGTGTCTTTGGAACAATGCCGAAAATATGAAAATCTTTCTATAGAAGAGACAATCGAAACACTCTCATTACTCTATTCAAATGCCATTGATGCTCTAAGAAATGCAATTGCAACCTACGTTGAAAAGGGCACTATACCGGATGTCAACGCACGAAATAGTGGGTTATTTGCTTACCCTGAACTGTGTGTAACATGGGGTGGTAAGGTTGACCATTGTGAAAAAACGCGAGCTTATGCTCGTTTTGTGAAACAAGGTGACTACAGTATTACCGTGACGCAACCGGAACTGTTTCGCGCCTACCTTGTGGAACAATTGACCATATTCCAACAAGACTATGACGTATCTTTTGCAGTTCGTCCGTCTAAAACAGAGATTCCATATCCATTCGTTATTGACGGTTCTGATCTTATTCTCGATAGAAGTATGAGTAGTAGTTTGGCTGCTCATTTTCCCATCACAGATCTTTCCCATATAAGTGATGATATTAGCGATGGTTTATATCATGTAACAGACGATATGCCATTATCCCACTTTGATGCATTGAGAGTTGATTTCTCGTTAGCACGCTTGAAACATTATACGGGCACACCCCCAGAGCATGTTCAGCCCTATATTTTGTTTACGAACTATAATCGCTATGTCGATGAATTTGTTAATTGGGCTTGTGAACAAATTCGTGACCCAGAAAGTCGCTATATAGCATTATCTTGCGTAGGGCATAATTACTTAACTGCTGAAAATGCAGATCCTCAATTTGCCACATCTGATTTAACATGGAAAAAATTCCAAATGCCTGCATATCATCTGATTGCTCGTGATGGTGTGGGAATAACGCTAGTTAACATCGGAGTGGGACCTTCAAATGCAAAAAATATTTGTGACCATTTAGCGGTATTACGCCCACACACCTGGTTAATGATTGGTCACTGTGGCGGCTTGCGTGAAAGTCAAAAAATTGGTGATTATGTGTTAGCCCACGCTTATTTGCGTGATGACCATATTTTAGATGATGTATTACCGCCAGATATTCCTATTCCAAGTATTGCTGAAGTGCAACGCGCGTTGTATGACGCGACGAAACAAGTGAGTAATATGCCAGGTGAGCTGGTTAAACAGCGCTTACGTACCGGAACAGTGGTCACGACGGATGACCGAAACTGGGAATTGCGTTTTTTTGCAACGGCTCGTCGTTTTAGTCTAAGTCGTGCTGTTGCTGTTGACATGGAAAGCGCCACAATTGCAGCTCAAGGTTACCGTTTCCGTGTGCCTTATGGCACATTACTTTGTGTCTCAGATAAGCCTATTCATGGTGAAATTAAATTACCGGGGCAAGCGAACAGTTTCTATGAAGGTGCAATATCAGAGCATCTGCAAATTGGGATCCGCGCTATCGACTTATTGAGGCAAGAAGGCGATAAGCTGCACTCCCGAAAATTAAGAACATTTGACGAGCCACCATTTAGATAATATCGAGGATGGAATACGTGATCCCTGAACTTGAAACAGATAGATTAATTTTAGCGAAACATGAAGTTAGTGATTTTTCTGCGCTTTCTCAATTATGGGGACAGCGGTCAATGGTTCAACACATTGGTGGAGTTCCTTCAACTGAACGTGAATCATGGATGCGCATGTTAGCGTACGGTGGGTTATGGCCATTACTTGGATTTGGGTATTGGGCGGTTAGAGAAAAGGGGACAGGGAACTACGTTGGAGACCTTGGGTTTGCCGATTTTCATCGTATTGTTGAGCCACATGTTAAAGGAATTCCTGAAGCTGGGTGGGTGATTGCCCCCGAATATCAAGGTAGGGGTTATGCGACAGAGGCGATGAAGGCCGCATTATCATGGTTGATAGCCCAACAAAAACATCAAGAAAGTATTTGTTTCATAGGACCTCAAAATATTCCATCATTGCGTGTCGCAGAAAAATTGGGGTACACGCAAGACAAAGAAGTGTTTATGAACGGTAGCATCTCAGTATTGTTGCGTAAAAATCTGATTCAATCTTAATTATCCCATTTTCGATAACAATTAATCCTATTCTTATCCATAGAATAGGATTAATTCCCTTAGTAGACTCTTAAAATTGTTTGGTTAATTTTAAGGTCACTATGTCTAACCATTTTCTTGCATTTGAAAAACCGATTATTGAACTTCAGGAAAAGATTGAAGCTCTGAATGCTTTCAAGCAAAAAGGTCATCCCTCTGAAATAAAGCTTGATGAGGAAATTCAATTATTAGAAAAAAAATGTCATGCACTGACCGAAAATATTTTCGCTTCACTCGGTGCATGGGAAGTCGTGCAACTCGCTCGCCATCCACTACGACCATACACGCTTGATTATATTTCCCTTATATTTACTGAATTTCAAGAATTAGCGGGAGATCGCGCATTTGCTGACGACAAAGCACTTGTTGGTGGATTGGCGCGATTAGACGGGCGACCAGTCATGGTCATCGGGCAGCAAAAAGGGCGAGATACGAAAGAAAAAGTGAAACGTAATTTTGGCATGCCATCCCCTGAAGGATACCGCAAAGCGTTAAGACTAATGAAAATGGCGGAAAGGTTTAAATTGCCCGTTATTACTTTTATTGATTCTGCGGGCGCTTATCCTGGCGTTGGGGCTGAGGAACGGGGTCAAGCAGAAGCTATTGCACGTAATATACAAGAAATGTCCTGTCTCAAAACGCCAATTATTTGTGTGATTACGGGAGAAGGGTGTTCTGGCGGTGCATTAGGAATTGGCGTGGGCGACCGAATTAACATGTTAGAATACAGCACATATGCTGCAATATCCCCAGAAGGCTGTGCGTCTATTTTATGGAAAGATTCCCAGAAGGCACAAATTGCAGCTGAGGTGATGGGTATGACCGCACCGAGGTTAAAAGAGTTAGGAATTATTGACGTTATTATTCCTGAACCTTTAGGTGGTGCTCATCGAAATTATTCATTAGCCGCACAAAATCTGAAGCAGCAACTTATTGAGGATTTAAACCAACTTAGTCTATTAGATGAAGCAGCACTGCTTGAGCAGCGTTACCAAAAAATAATGGAATTTGGTTATTGCTAGTGTTATTAGTGAAGTATTGATTAATGCTGGAATTAGGCTGAAGAATGTCTGTTGATCTTAATTTACTTAAAGTATTTATTGCGGTTGCAACGCAAGGAAGTTTCGCTAATGCAGCAAGGCAACTTTCGATGCCAACATCAAATGTGAGCCGACAAATTAAGTTACTTGAAGGTCAACTTCATTGTCGATTAATTGAACGAACTACACGACAAATGCGCTTAACAGAGCAGGGCACGTTATTACTGAATAAAAGTCAAAAACTGTACTGTGAATTAGATGAGACACTACAGCAAATTAGTGCTCCAGATACATTGAGTGGGACTTTACGGTTAACAATTCCAAGTGAATCTGGCAGTTTATTATTTGCAGATAGTCTGGCTCAATTTGCACTCGCTCACCCCGACCTGACCATTCACTGTGATACGCAGTTAGCGCCGTTAGATGTTATTGGTGATGATGTGGACTTATTACTGACTTTTCATCGAGGTGAATTGATAGACAGTAGCTATCACTCGCAGTTGATTAAATCATGGGAAAGTATTGTCGTCGCCGCGCCTAAGCTTATTGAACAATATGGACAACCCACAACGCTAGATGCATTAAGCCAAATGCCCTGCATCACGAGTTTAAGTGCATTGCAGGGGCAACCATGGGTTTTTATTACGCCTAATGGGCAGCTAAAAAAAATTCATATAAACAGCCAATACCGTGTGAATAGTGGCATCCTTGCCAGCGCTGCGGCAATAAATGGATTGGGGGTGGCAATTCTTTCAAAAGAGGCGTGTCAGTCAGCTGTTCAGGCAGGAAAACTAGTGGAAATTGATATCAATGGGATGCATCCTGCACCGATTGAGCTGCGTGCAATTTATGCGTCAAAGCGTTCACTTTCTCCGAAGATTGATATCTTTTTGACATATTTATTGCAAAATATTTAGGCTGATATCGCTATCAGCCTTTTCTTTGCGAGGTGAGTTATTTATTTTTGCGTAAGCGCAGGGTTAACCCTTTTAAGAGATAACGTAATAGCTGGTCACCACATTCACGATAATTTTTATGTTCAGGATTGCGGAAAATGGCACTCAATTCTGGCTTGGAAACGCGGAAATCAACGGATTGATAAATATCCAGTAGGTCAACGTCTTTTAGTTCAAAAGCAACTCGTAATTTTTTGAAAATAATATTGTTGTTGATTCTAGCTTCAACGTCAGGGGCGGGGCGATTTTCATCTTTACCACGGCGATGGTAAATCAATCCATTCAGAAAGTGACCAAGTACAACGTCATTACATTCAACATAATCAGGGTCGGTATCTTTTTTTAGCCACAGATTCATTTCTTCTTTAGTGACTGTTAGGTCTGCAAGTTTTACGATTGTAACCATCTGAGCGTCGCTCAAATCCAACATATAACGAACACTTCGTAAAACGTAGTTATTTAGCATGGGGTCATTTATCCAACGGATCGATTAAAAATAAGCTTTGATTAGCTATGAGGTTTTATTATAAAGCAAAGGAGGCTTCCAATGCTTTATAAATTCTTGGCGGGTAGCGATACATTATCGATGACTCAATCTTTCACTGTTATCAAGTTAACCCATAAAGTAAATTAACCCATAGAAAAACACTAATGTTAATCCGACTGTGATGAGCATATTTTTAAGGAAGGATGCCGCCACAACGCAGAATAGTGCTCCCCAGAGATAAGGATTATCAGGAAAACTCCGAAGTTCATGGTTTTCGAGCAAAATGACAGGAGCACAAATTGCAGTTAATAAACAAGGCGCAGAATAGCTGAGTGCTTGTCGTACAATGAGCGGTAACCGTATTGGTAATTGTGGAATAAGAAAAACATAGCGTAGAGAAAAAACGACAGCAGTTAAACTAAGAATTAAAAACCAGATCATTTTTCTTCCCCTAATACGCGAGAAACACCCACTGAGACAAACATTCCACCAACACCCGCAATGACAATTGCACTACTGATTGAATACATTGACAGGGTAATTGCAATAATTAATGAAAAGAGAACTCCACAAGCTGTACTTATTTTCTTCGTGAGTGGAACTACGATGGCTAATAGTGTCGCAACCACCGAAAAATCTAAGTGTAATTTACTTAAATCACCGATTAAATTTGCCATCACAATGCCGCATAAGCTGGTGATGAACCACACGAGATAAAAACTAAAGCCTGCTCCAAATAGATAAGCAAAGCTCAAGGCTTGGCGTTTTGCTGCACTAATCGCAAATAGCTCATCTGTTAATAAAAAGCCAATACTTAAACGCTGTGGCGTTGTGAAGTCTTTAACGTAAGGGCGCATCGTCAGCCCATATAAAAGGTGTTGGGATGTGATAAAAAAAACAGAAATCACAATAGTAATATACCCAGCACCGGAATTAAGTAGCCCTAAGGTAACTAATTGAGCCGCACCGGCAAAAACCATTGCGGACATGGCGATGCTTTGCCAGAAAGAAAGACCCGTTTCGATGGCCATAGATCCAGCAAGGATCCCCCAAGGAATAACTGCAAGATTTAACGGTAATGTATGAACTGCTCCATCCATCATTGCACGTTGCCATGGCTTTGATTGTTGAGACGACATTGATGTGCATCCTGTATGTTGAAAATTGAATTCATTAAATAAAAATCTAAAAAAAACAGCATTGATTTATCTACAGGTATTTAGGGTAAAGAATCATTATTTGATACGTTGCAGATATCCATTGTTATATCCTGAAATATTCAACAAATCACTACCTCTATTAATGCCATTTAATTGGTTTTAAATGCTGGCTTTTTATTGGTTATTGAATTTTTTTACTGCTTAAGAAATATTTTCAGCATCCTGCTGATTAAATGTTTTTGTTCGATATTTAACTCTGAATTATATCTTTAAAGCTTATGCAATAAACTGCATTTTAGTGGTAATTCTGAAGTTATATATTGTATTATTATTCATGATTGGTGATATCTTTCATTAAAATTTAAAGGTGTGTATCATAGTATCCATTCAGTATAAATGTGAATTAATTGTTATAACTTTTATTGGGTTAGCGGGTTTCCTATGCTTGAAAATCTGGGTATCACAAACTTATGGACTTACCTTATCGGTGTTATTTTTATTACACTGGTACCAGGACCTAATTCTTTATTTGTTTTAACGAGTAGCGCAAAATATGGTGTAAAGAATGGCTATAAAGCAGCTCTGGGGGTTTTTACTGGCGATGCTTTGCTCATTTTTTTGTCATTTCTAGGTGTTGCGTCTTTAGTCAAAACATCGCCAATCTTTTTTAGTGTGATCAAGTATGCAGGGGCTACCTACTTATTTTACTTAGGTATCAAAACATTATATTCAGTGTTACATAAAAAAGAATCTTCCACAGATGCTAATGAAATTATCTTGGAAACAAAAGGAACGTATAAAAAAGCAGTTTTTTTAAGCTTATTGAATCCTAAAATGATCATTTTCTATGTTTCATTTTTTATTCAGTTTATTGATCCTAGCTATCCAAATGCAGGCGTTCCATTTTTTGTATTAGGCGTAATATTAGAAGCCTGTAGTATGTTTTATTTATCTATGCTGATATTTGGTGCCGTTGCTGTAACGAATATGGTGAAACATAATAAGAAATTGTCCAAATTCTCTAATAGTTGTATTGGCGCTGTTTTCTTAATGTTTGGCGCTAAATTAGCGCTAACCGCTTAATAAAATACAAATAATTATTAAAAATAGCTGACAAGTGAGTCAGCTATTTTTTGTGTTTACTTGGGTACCTTTAACGTGTAATTCTTCGCATGGAAATAAACTTGAGCGAGTAATCAAAAAATAATTATTGCTCAATTAAAGTATTCACCAAGTATAGAGTGCATTTCATCCTACCAATGCTTTATGTTTCTATCCGCTTGTGTGACAGAGGTGCATTTTGCCAATAATGGCAGTATTTTTTTCTTCAAGTCATCCATTAGGCTATAAATTACAGGTACAAACAACAAACTGAGCACTGTAGAACTCATTAATCCACCGATGACCGCAATTGCCATCGGGGCTCTAAATCCGGCATCCGCACCTGTTGTAAGTACTAAAGGAACCATTCCCGCAATCATAGCAAATGTGGTCATAATAATAGGACGGATTCGTTCTTGCCCAGCTTCGATAATGGCTTCTTGTCTATTTAATCCTGAACGCTCTTTTTCAAGAATAAATTCAACTAAAAGAATCGAGTTTTTAGTGACGATCCCCATCAACATTAAAATACCAATGATAACCGGGAGATCTATCATGGCGCCATACAACACTAAAGCAATAATGGCACCGCCAATGGAGAATGGAAGAGCAACTAAAATTGTTATAGGTTGCATGAAATCCTTAAACAAAATAATGAGTATGGCAAAAACTAATAACACACTAAAAAACATAGTTGTACTGAACCGCTCAAACATATCCAGCATAAATTCCATATCCCCATACTCTAATGGTTCAATGCTTTTTGGCAGTGACTGATATTCAGGAAGAGTAGTTACACTTTCTAATGCTTCACCAAGTGATAATCCGTCTAAATTTCCTTCAATAGACATTTTTCTCGCACGATTAATACGATCAATTTGTGATGGACCATCGCTAAAATCAATATGGGTAACCGATTTAATTGGGACCGCTTTTTCACCATCGCTTCGGACATAGAGATTATTTAAGACATCCACATCATTTTTTTGGTTGTCAGGTAAAATAACTTGTAACGTGAGTTGTCTTTCTGGCAAATTAAATTTTGCACTACGAGAGTTATTTTCACCCATAGTCGCAATTCTTAATGTGCTAGCGATTTCTTCCACATTAACTGCAGTTCGACCTAAATCTTGTAAATTAGGGGTGACAATAAGCTCTTTTCGTAAAAGAGGTTTAATAACACGGACATTATTAATACCTTTAATGTTAGCGATGCTATCCCGCAGTTTATGCATCTGAGTTTCTAGCTCTTTTGGGTTAGCGCCAGTAAAGGTTAATGAAAATTCTTTGCTACCATCACTGTTACTGAAGGTATAACGGGCATCGGGCGTTTGTTGTAAGAAATGCGCAATTGAATTCTCAAATTGTTTTTGTGACATTTCGCGTTCATTTGGGGAGGTTAATGTCAGAATTATCTGACCCTTATGTTGAGCTATTCCATCGGCATCATCGCTTATACCTGCAATGGTATAAATTGATTCAACTTCAGTACGTTCTTTCAATTTTTCCGCCATATTCCGAACCGCTTTTTGTGTTTTTTCAACGGGTGTTCCGGGCGGGAGCTCAACGTCAATCTGGCTAACACTAATATCACCGTTAGGCATAAAGCCAATGGGTAAATAAGCAATACTGGAAATGGAGCCGATTAGAAAGATGAAAGCAAGCGAAAGCGCAATTTTCCTATGCTTTAATGTCATCATTAACAAGCGAGTATATCGATTTATCCAGTTAGGAATAACGTGTTTACTCTGCTGTTTTTTAGTCGGTAACAGTAAATAGGCTGCCATTAATGGCGTGACTAAGCGAGCAACTAATAAGGAAGACAAAACAGCCGCAGAGACAGTAATGCCAAATGGTACGAAGTATTTACCAACGAGGCCGCCAATAAAGCTAACCGGCAAAAAGACTGCAATGATAGTTAACGTTATAGCAACAATGGCAAAACCGATAGCATCTGATGCTTTCAATGCAGCTAAATAAGGGCGTTCACCTCGTTCGATATATTTTTGAATATTTTCAATTTCAACAATAGCATCGTCCACTAAAATACCGATGACTAATGTCAAAGCAAGTAGGGTAATGCTATTAAGTGAATAGCCAAATATAGCTAAAACAAAAAAAGTAGGAAGAATGGATAATGGTAACGCTATTGCAGCGATTAACGTTGCACGCCAACTTTTTAGAAAGAAAAGCACAATAATAATGGTTAAGAAGGCACCTTCTAATAATGTTTGGATAGTTAAATAGTAACTTGATTCAGTATACTTTACAGTTGATGAGACTAGTTGGATGGTAATATCTGGGTGTTTCAGTTTTAATTTATCAAGTTCATATTCAACATTATTTGCCACAGCAGTATCACTAGAGCCTTTCGCACGAAATACAGCAAAGCCTACTACATCGTCACCATTTAATTGGGAAATGGTTTTGGTTGCTTTTTGACCTTGGTAAATTGACGCGATATCCCCTAATTTAATCCATTGCTGGTTGCCAATAGGTAACTGGATATTCTTAATTTCATCTATATCCTTTTTTTCGCCTAAAATCCTAATTGTATGTTGCAAGTCATTGTATTTAGATGAACCGCCAGAAGAATTTTGATGAATGCTTCTTAGTAACTCATTTATATCTGCTATTGAGAGTTGCAATGCCGCTAATTTATTGGCATCAGGTTCAATACGTACAACACTGTCAGCGCCGCCAAGTCGACTCACTTTTTGTACACCCGGAGCCATAATTAACTGTTTACTGACGGTGTCATCAATAAACCATGATAAGTCGGCGATAGATTGACGATTAGAGGAAACCGCATAACGAAGTATTGCACCACCTTCAACATCAATGCGATTAATTAATGGTTCATCAATGGATTGGGGTAAGTCACTGCGGATCTGTGCAATTTGTTCACGAATATCATTTGTTGCGATATAGGCATCGATCGTTAAATCAAACTCAACCGTTGTGGTAGAAATTCCTTCTGTAATTGTTGATGTAAGATGTCGAATTCCAGGAATGCCCGATATTGCCCGCTCAACGGGTTTTGTAATCGCATTTTCCATTTCGGTTGGAGAGGAACCATCTTGAGTAATTGTCACCGTTACAATCGGAAAATTAATAACAGGATTGGCGGTCACAGGTAATTGATTGAATGAAAATATTCCCGCAACCGTCAGCGCTAAAAAAATAACAAGAGTAGGAATTGGTCGGGTAATTGCCCATGAAGATAACTGCAGTTTCATTGTCTATCCTTTACTGGACTCACCGTATCATTTTCCGTTAAAAATGCTTGGGCATTTGTTACGACAAATATATCGCTAGAAATAGGCGATAAGATTTCTATACGACCATTGTGAATTTTTCCAGTGGTGACTTTTTGTTGTTTCACTTTATTGTTAACAACAATAAATATAATCCTTTCGCCATTATCTAATGTGCGAATGGCGCTGTATGGAAGTGTAGTTTGCAGTTTTTCTGCATTGGAAATAATGGCGGTACCGGATTCACCCGCTTGAAGATTGTCTCTATTTTCATCAAGTGAAATGCGAATTCGTCCTTGTTGTGAAATAGGATCTATTTTCGGGGATAAGTAACGTAATTTACCTGTAATTATTTGATTATTCAATGTTTTTAATTGAATGCGCTCAAGGCTTGATAAGCGCTTTAATTCAGAAATATGCGCTAAAGCATCAAATTCAATTTCACCATTTT
Organism: Providencia sp. PROV209; assembly: GCF_028479485.1. NCBI lineage: Bacteria > Pseudomonadati > Pseudomonadota > Gammaproteobacteria > Enterobacterales > Morganellaceae > Providencia > Providencia sp. PROV209. The sequence goes on from NZ_JAMPNR010000015.1 coordinate 117,623, forward strand.
CAATGATTTTAAATAGCAATTGGTTATCCGATAACATTCCTCGAATAGCATGCCGCTCACTGATTACTCCTGAAATAGGCGCCACAATACGTGATTTTTCTTGCTGACTTTTTTCTTTTACAAGCTGTGCTAGTAACTGGCGTAGCTCTGCTTTGTTAGCGTCTAGGAGTGCAAGTGCAGCTAATGACTCTGATTTCGCTTTCTCGAAATCATTGGTAGAAATAGCACCTGTTTTAGCAAGTGGTGTAAGGCGAGAGAGCTCTTTTTGAGCTTGTTCTGCCACCACTTTTTGCTGCTTAATATATGCAGTTGCTTTTTCAGTTTCGGCTTGAAGTTGGCTAACCGATGCATTTTGAATCGGAGATTCTAATATCGCGAGCAACTGATTTTTCTCGACCCATTGACCTTCCTCAACCAAAACATCAATCACCATTTGTTGTTGCAATGGTGAACCAATAGCGATCTCATTTCTTGCAACGAACGTCCCCGGTAGCGAAAAAGTTTCCGCATAGGTGGTCTGCTCGGGGGAAGTCATATTTAATCGTACTGTTTCAGACAATGAAGCGGGAGAAATAAATAATGAGTAAAGCAGTATCAAGGTAATACTTAGACGTATCATAGGTCCACACATGTCAATAGTGATATTGGTGTAAATTAATGAAATTGTCTGAGCATTACCATAAACCAACATTAAACCTTAATTTTCCGTTAAGGTTAGTAATTTCAATACTTAACGCGCAAAGTATTTTGAACCAGCCACACAAAGAATAACGCCAAGTGTCGAAGTTATCATGACACTATTAACGGATTCATTGAGTAGCCAAGCAGAAAGAACTAAGCCGATAAAAGGTTGTAATAACTGCAATTGACTTACGCCAGAAATCCCACCATCCGCTAGACCTCGGTACCAAAAAAAGAAACCAATTAACATACTAAATAGAGATACGTAAGCGAGCCCCATCCATGCCTCAAATGAGACAGTGGAAAATGTAGTTGGTAGTCGCCAAAAGCTGAATATCAGCATGATTGGTAATGCGAGAACCAAAGCCCAACAAATAACTTGCCAGCTACCTAATGATTTTGAGAGTACGGTGCCTTCTGCATAACCCAGCCCACAGACAATGACCGCAATGATCATATACAAATCGCCTTGCCATGCGTGTGTTGCACCTTGAAGAATTGCGAAGCCGATTACAAATAAACTTCCCATGATTGAAAACAACCAGAATAATTTGCGAGGGCGCTCGCCTGCGCGTAATACACCAAATAAAGCAGTAGACAGCGGAAGTAAGCCCAAATATACAATGGAGTGAGAGGAGCTAATGTACTGTAATGCAAGTGCGGTTAAAAATGGAAAACCGAGTACCACACCTAAGGAAACAATGAAAAGTGGAGCAATTTTTTGTTTTGTTGGTATTTTTTGGCGTAGAACTATCAGAATAATGAGAGCCAAGATCCCAGCAATGGTAGCGCGTAATATGGTTAAATAATCAGGTGTAAAGCCACTGATAGCCAGCTTGGTTGCAGGTAACGATCCGCTAAAAATAACGATACCTATAAAGCCATTAATCCAACCTCGTGTGGTCTGAGAGGTAGAAGGTATGGTCGTGTGATTTGAGGTTAACGATTTATTTTGATTCATAATTGACCGTTGTTATTTGTCATGGAGTTTTGCAAAACTAATCGACATAATCATGACAATCAAAAAATTGTCATAGGTACAATTTCATGACACAAAATCGTTATAAGCAGTATGTTGATTCAATCTCAGCACAGATCATGAATGGGGAATTAAAAGTAGGAACCCGTTTACCGACTCACCGGCAGTTTGCAGAAAAATCCGGTATTTCTTTAGTGACCGCTTCACGGGTCTATCGCGAACTCATTGAAAAGGGATTGATTATAGGAGAAACAGGAAGAGGAACGTTTGTTAGAGATATCAATCTATTACCTAAGCTGAGTATTGAACAAGATGTAGCTAAAAATACATTGGATCTCAACTTCAGTTACCCAATAGCTAAAGAACAGACCAAGCTCTTGCGTGAATCTCTGAGGGAGATTGCAGTTGGTGGTGATTTGGAAGGTATTCTTTATTATCAGCAACATACAGGAAGAGAACATGAAAGAAAAACCGTTGCTAACTATTTGAAACAGAGCGGACTGACTCATGCTTCAGTAGATACAGTCGCTTTAGTGAGTGGTGGGCAACATGGTCTAGCAACCATTATTTTGGGTATGTTTAGCCCTGGGGACATTATTGCGGTAGATGCACTCACTTACCCTGGATTTAAAGCTCTCGCGAAAATGTATCACTTAGAGTTGATATCAGTGCCTACGACCGAAAATGGTCCTAACATACAGGCATTAGAAAAATTGTGTCAGCAAAGAAAATTTCGGGCGTACTATGCCATGCCGACACTGCACAATCCGTTGGGTTGGGTAATGAATTTATCTGATCGCAAAAAGTTAGTTGCTTTAGCAAAGCAGTACCAATTCTTCTTAATTGAAGACGGTTCTTATGCGTTTTTACAGCGACCTGCGGTTGTTCCGTTAGCAACGCTTGCACCAGAAATTACGTTTTATACGACGGGTTTTTCGAAAAATATTGCCACCGGATTACGGGTAGGAGCCGTGTTGGCACCACAGCAATATATTGAGAATATAGAGCGTATTATTCGTATTACAACGTGGAATACACCAGCAATAACGACTGCCATCTTATGTGATTGGATTGAGAAAGGTGAAGTCGACAGTATTGAAAGAGATAAACGGCGAGATGCAAAAATTCGGCAAAAAATAGTCCAGCAGATTTTTGTCGATATACCTTATATTGCGCATCCTGCCAGTTATTTTGTCTGGTTACCGTTACCTGAAGGTGTACGTGCAGATATCGTGGTTAGTGAGTTAAAAAAACAGCATATTGCTATTAGCAGTGCGGAATCTTATAGCACGTCTAATAAGACGCCGCAGGCGTTAAGAGTTGCAATTAGTACCTTATCCCATGAAGAATTGACGGTGGCACTACAGGCAATTAGGCATGTTATTTTGTACTTGATTGATTTATAGGTCCAATTACTTTAAGGAAAAAAGAGTGGAGCAAGTTAAACATTTCACAGCAACGGCGATGATCTGCAATCGACAAGGTGAGTTTCTTTTACATGAACACCCTAAATTGGGAATTTGGTTACCACCAGGAGGTCATGTCGACCCGAATGAAGAGCCGCAAGAGGCGGTTGTACGCGAAGTGTTGGAAGAAACAAGGTTACACTGCAAAGTGATTGATTGCCGCTACCCACTGCAAGCACAAGTTAATCATTCAGGTCAGACTGACTCCTTGCCCATCCCATTAGCTATTTTAAAAGAACGTATTGCCGATAAGCATCAAGGAGAACATTGGCATATCGATATGGTTTATTTATGTGAGTTACTAGAAAGTGATGCTCAATGTCATACGGATTTTCACTGGGTGTCTCTCCATCAAATGCGTCACTTAAATCTACCTAACGATGTGTATGAGCTTGCGATCATGGTTAATGAGTTTTATCAAGAAAAGTCGTCTCCTAGGTTTAGATGATTCAAACTGACTATGAAATATTAAAAAACAGTAATGAAACACCTAAGACAATTAATAAAGCTCCGATCACTTTATCCATAACGAATTGATATTGTAGAATTTTGTTTCTAATTAATGGAGATGAAAAAAATAAAGCTATTAAGCTAAACCATAGCCAGTGCACAAAGGAAATAAATACGCCATAGCTGAAATTAAGCCATTGGGAATTACCTGTTTGGATCACTTGCGTATAGATAGAAATAACGAAAAACATAGTTTTCGGATTGAGTGCATTGGTTAGAAAACCCGTCTTGAAGGCTGTTAATGAGGTCTGGGCTGAGACAGGGCTAAGGTTATGGCTCGTGTTGATCGCTATTTTGTTTGTCAGGGACTTGAAGCCGATATAGACCAAGTAACCGACACCGAGAAGTTTGACGGCCATAAATAATGTGGGAGAGCTCATAATGATTAGCGTTACACCAAAAATAGTGTACAACACATGGACTTGAACACCCGCAGCAATACCAAGGGCACATAATAAACCCGTTTTAGTGCCATAAGAGTAGCTATTTCTCGTGACCATAGCAAAGTCGGGACCTGGGCTAATAACAGCCAAAATAGTTATTGTTGCAACGGCGATGAGTTCATTCATAGTGGGGTCCTAATTGTAATGAAAGCTGACGTAAATATTGATAAATAACAAATGAATTAAATAAACTTGATTATTGATTATCAATAGATTGTAGATATTAAAAAAGCGATTTATTCTCACAAAAATCTGTTTGTTTTCATTACTTATTTGGATGCTAAGTGACCAATATTATGAAATTACCACCATTAACCGCATTACGATTTTTTGATATGGCTGCACGTTATGAAAGCTTTGTTAAAGCTGCACAGGAGCTACATATCACGCATAGTGCGATTAGCCGTCAGATAAGATTGCTCGAGGAATACCTTGGCGTAGCGTTGTTTGAGCGCCGTAATCGAGCTGTTTTTTTGACGGCTGAAGGTAAATTATTATTTCAAACAACCGCAAACATGTTTCAGCAACTGGCTGAGGCAGTAGAGAAAATAATTCATCATCCTCAAAGCCAAATGGTGAGCTTATCGTGTGAACCCACTATCGCAATGAAATGGTTGATACCGCGGTTAACTCGGTTTTATCAACAGCATCCTGAAATTACAGTGCACTTAATTGCAGCTGGTGGACCGATTGATTTTGCCAAAACGGGGACTGACCTTGCACTTCGTCGCAATGATTTCATATGGAGTGATAATATTTATGCGACAAAAATATGTGCTGAATGGATGGGGGTTGTAAAAAAATTGGATGACCAACCATATACGGATATGCCATTACTTGTACCGTCATCACGTCCCAATGTTTGGCAAACATGGCAATCTCGCAGTGGGATCAATTTACAAAAGAATAAACGAATCAGTTTTGAACATTTTTATCTTTGCTTACAGGCAGCTTTAGCTGGGCAAGGGGCGGCTATCGCATCATTTCTAATGGTTGCAGATGAAATTGAAACAAAACAATTAATTGCTCCTGAAGGCTTCATTGAAGATGGATCAGCGTATTATTTACTTTCAGCAAAAGAGATAAACGCGAATACCCCTGTCGCAATTTTTAAATCATGGTTAGAAGAGAACGTTAGACAAAGCTTGTTAATGACTCAGCAATCGGTATAAAAATTGTATAATTTTAAGGGGTTGGTCATTAAATCATCGAACCTACTGATGCAGTGAAGATTTTATGCCCTAACTATTTCTCTGCGTGCTATATTTCCCAGAATCGTTTTGGTGTCTTTATGTTGGAGTGAATAATGAGCAAAATTCGGGTTGGTGTCATTTTTGGTGGAAAATCTACCGAGCATGAAGTTTCGTTGCAATCAGCTAAAAATATTATTAATGGATTAGACCGTAGTAAATTTGATGTATGCCTGATTGGTATTAATAAAGAAGGGCAATGGCATGAGTATGATGAAGCAAACTTCCTGCTACATGGTGATGATCCTGCTCATATTGCGTTAAATACACCAAAACGCAGTATTGCAATTGTTCCTGGTAAACAGAGTGAACAATTCATTTCTTTAGAAGATGCAAAACCGCTCCCGCAAATTGATGTTATTTTTCCAATCGTCCACGGTAACTTAGGTGAAGATGGTTCTTTGCAAGGGTTGTTGCGTATGGCGAATCTACCTTTTGTAGGTCCGGGTGTTTTAGGTTCTTCCGCATGTATGGATAAGGATGTCACTAAGCGCCTACTGAGAGATGCCGGGTTACATATTGCACCATTTATCACGATATTAAAAAGTGGGCGTGATGAAATCAGCTACTCAGCGACGGTTGAAAAACTGGGCTTACCATTATTTATTAAACCTGCTAACCAAGGGTCATCAGTTGGGATCAGTAAAGTTAATAATGAAAGCGAGTTTAACGCGGCATTAGATTTTGCATTTTTATTTGATGTAAAAGTGCTGATTGAAAGCGCAGTGAAAGGTCGTGAAATTGAGTGTGCAGTGCTTGGAAATGAGCATCCACTTGCAAGCCCATGTGGCGAAATTGTGTTGCATGATAGCTTCTATGCTTACCATACTAAATATATTGATGAAAATGGAGCATCCGTTGTTGCCCCAGCAGATCTAGAGCATGATATTAGTGATAAAATTCGGGCGATTGCGCTAGAAGCATATCAAGCATTGAATTGCAGTGGTATGTCCCGTGTTGATGTGTTTTTAACAGAAAACAACGATGTTGTGATTAATGAAATCAATACATTACCAGGATTTACTAATATCAGCATGTATCCAAAGTTATGGCAGCAAGGTGGCATGACTTATCAAGAATTGATCAGTCAGTTAATTGAGCTGGGAATTGAAAAATTCGAGCAAACAGCGGCTTTAAAAACGGCCTGCGATGAAATTTAGTTTCTAATTTTTCTACTAGTATTGCCGATAGTCAGTCGCTATCGGCAATACTGATCATCACATTAAGCCATTAATGCATTGTGTTTTTGTTACACCAAACATAATTGATATAACGAAACAGTGGCTCAAATCCAAATTTTTTATATAAGTCAAAACCTGCTTCAGAAGCATCTAAGAAACAATGTTCCACACGTTGTTGACGGCAAAATGCTAGCGCATAGTCAATGAGTTGGGATGCGTAGCCCTTACCCTGAAATTTAGGTTCGGTGCCAATGTCATCAAAACGTGCTAATTCACCTTCAATAGTCACAGTCATTGATGTCGCGGGTTCACCATTGACTAAGAGAACAAAATGGAATTGAGGAGCACCTTGTTGAAGAGCATCCTCATGGTAGCGGACATATTCTTGGATCACTAAATCGTGTTCTTCTGAAAGGTAAAAAGCAGAAACTAATGGTTTTGCCCAAAGGGACAAATCATGGTTGGCTAATACTATATCTACTTGATTATCTGGTAAATTAACTTCTTTTTGCTGTGATAAAGTTAATGCCATTGCTGTAGTGACGCTGTCACGCTTATAGTTAAGTGCTTCAATATCATCAATCACTTTTGGTAGCATTTCTTCTGGAATAACCAAGGTATGATTTTTTTTCTGCGACACAAACAGATTATAAGCTTGCATAAATGCGTGATGGGTCGAATCTGGCTGCAAATAGATAAAATTAAATGCGGGGGAATTTAACGGAGTTAAATAACAAATTGTATGTTGTGCAATCTGGATACTGTGCTCACAAATCGAAGTCCAAAACGTCTTTTCGATCGATTGGTAATGTCGTAAATAGTAGAGCGGTATATTCATTAGTCAGTTACCTGATACAAAATGTGTTAGTCAAAAATGGGGTAAATAATCAATCTGATCCCATGTAAAATTCTGTTAACTTATTGGTAGTAAAGCTGTTGATACTTATCTACTGATAATAACTAAACCTCTAAAATCGGCAACTGTTGCCGCAGTTGTCATTCTATCTTTAGTCTTAGCTCTCATTATTATGCAACGCTTACAGTGCTTTTTAGCAATATCTATAAAGTAAATCTGAGGATAAATTAAGGCGTTTCGTGCGATATGCAGATAATTTGTTATTTAATGCTATCCTACGCCAAGCACTTAATTTATAAAAAACTATATAACTCAATGATATTATCTATAAATGCGTTGTTATGATAGCGAAAATAAAGAGATCGTACCTGCATAAACATGCTTAATCTTGTGAGAAAAATAGCATAAATAACGAAATAGAAGCCAGCATGCACCAACATATTGTTTTAGAACACAAAAAATAGAGGAGTCGGATTGCGGATATGAAGAGAATCATATTAGGCATTGTACTTTTAGCGAGCTATTCGATGTTTGCCAAATCAGCGAATGACAATTTCGAGATGCAAACACTGAAAATTGATAAAAAAGAGATCCACTATTATTTGCTAAAGAGTCAGTCAAATTCATCGAAAGAACTCTTAGTATTAATTCAAGGTTCTGACTGCAAAAGTGTCGTAAATAACCAAAATATGATTAAGAATTTTAGGGCTGTATTACCTAATAGTGACGTTCTATTGGTGGAAAAAACAGGGTTAAACGCCCAAATAGGACAAAATGGTGAAGAAGTTTCAGAAGATGAGTGCCCTGTAGAATACATGAGGAATGATTCTTATTTTGAGCGTGTGGATAATTATATTGCTGTGTTAAATCAACTAAAACCTCAGTATCAATATATTGTTTTACTTGGAGGAAGCGAAGGGGCAATTATTACCAATATTATCGCGTCTAAGGTCAATTTTATTGATGCAGCGATTTCGTTAAATGGTGGCGGACAGTTTTTTATTAATGATGTGTTTTATAGCATTAAAAAGAGTGTTCCCCCCGAAGAAGTAGACGGTGCAATTGAAGGATTTAACCAGTTTGCAAATGCTGTATTGCATGAACACTTAGAGGACAATCAATTTCCGAGTGGGCATGGGCAAAATTGGTGGTATGAAGCATTAACTATTGATAATAAAAAACTATTGCAAGGTGTACATAAACCGCACTTAGTGATTCAAACTCTTGCAGATACGAATGTCGATGTTGAAGGGGCAAAAAAAATGATGGATGAGGTAAAAAATCCTAATATTACCTATAAAACCTATTCAACATTGGACCATTATTTTCAAAATAGTCAGGGTAATAATCAGTCATCTAGTGTTATCAAGGATATTCAAGATTGGTATGCAGGGATAAACAAACAAAAATAAACCCGCCTTTACGCCCAACTCCGATAGAATAGAGTTGGACGTAATTGATTTTATTCTGAAATATAGCTGTGATATTTAAATATCGATTTAAATCCAAGCTTTTGATATACCGATAAACCATCGCTAGACGCTTCCAAATAGCACTGCTTGATTCTATGTTGACTACAAATCTGTAAGGCATATTTAATCAATGCCGTGGCAAATCCTTGCCTCTGGAATTCAATGTCTGTACCAATATCATCTAAGCGCGCAATGTCATTGTGTAGCGTGAGTGTTAGTGATGATACTGGGGTCTGCTGATTAAATAAGACAAAATGCATGATATTGATTTGCTTGTCCAACGCACGCTGATGATAGCGAATATATTCATCAATAATGGATTCATCATTATCGCAATCTAGTTCATTGACTACAGGAAACGCAGTAATAAGCGGTTTTGACCAGTCTGAGAGATTATGATTACTAAGCTTTATATCATAGCCGTCTGGTAACTGATTTCCCGTTTTGAGTTCATTCCCCGTAAGTTCAAATACCATCGCTGTTGATTCACCATCATCAATAAGATCATGTTGTTGTATACAATGTGAGAACTTGGGTAATTCATCGGTGTGAACAACTAAAATATAGGGTTTTGAATGTTGTTGAAACAATGTATTTGCCGCTTCAAAGCCAGCAATAGTTGCTCCTAAATGCAAGTAAATATAATTAAAAGCGGGAGTTTTTAGCTCAGTAAAATAGGCAAACGTATTTGGCTCTACATGATGCGTCTTTAGGCAGATAGCAGACCAAAAAATATCTTCTAATAAGTAAAAACACGCTTCGTTGTGAGTCATTTCATGGTGTCCTAATAAATTAACTGAACGTTTCTAGTCTATTGAGAAAATTGAGATTGCTGACACTATGGTACATGGGATAGCATTTGTTTAATTAATAAAAGATTAAGGAATATCTGTGAATAATATCCCCGAAACCATCACGTTCTTTGAGCGTTTATTACCACTGGTTGTTTCCGGTGAAAAAGTGATCACCATTCGTGATGAAAGTGAGAGTCATTATGTACCAGGCTCAGTTGTCAAAGTCCACGCTTTAGAAACTGGCGAGTACTATACCGACATTGAAATACTTTCTGTTGAGCCACTGAACTACGATGATATTTCAGAGTATCACGCGACTCAAGAAGCAATGACATTAGAAACATTGAAAGCTTTAATTCGTGAAATTTACCCAACAGAAAATTGCCTATATGTTATTCATTACCGATTAACAACAGCAAACGCTTAATCACGATGACAGCTTTTTACTAGCTTAATAAAGGCTTTTGTGGCTGGAGAAGCATCACTGAGGTTATTAACTGCAAAGGCAATATCCCGAGTCACGCGAGGAATTAATGGTTTTACGACGATGTTGTTAATATTTTCGGGGATTGCGAGTTGAGCCACAATTGACACAGCTTCACCTCGAGCTACTAATGAAAAAGTGCTTAGAAGTTGGCGGGTTCTAAATTGAATCTTAGGCGTCAGCTTTTGTGCAGAGAATAAGCTCAGTACAACCTTTCCTGAGCCAGCTTGAGTTAGGTTAAAAGGATAATTGCATAACTGTTTTAAAGTAAGCCCCTCATGAATCGCTAATGGGTGGTTTAATGGCAATATGGCTACGTATTGATCTTGTTTCACAAGAAAAGTATCGAAACGTTCGTCTGGCAAGACGACAACGCCAACATCTACGCGTTTTTCTTGCAACCATTGAGTCACACTTTCGTCATCACCTTCATCAACAATGATTTGAATATCAGGGTATTGTTGACGAAATACGGTCAATAATGGCGGCAGAATGTTAGTTGAAGAGCCTGGTCCAAAAGAACCAATCCGTAGTACACCTTTTTTCAATCCATTAGAGGCTTGGGCCTCTTGCCTCATGGTTTCCTGAAGACTCAATATGTATTGTGCTCGGTTTAATAGGGTACAACCAATTTCTGTCAGCGTGATTTGGTTTTGTTCCCGCGTAAATAGCATGACATTTAAATCTTTTTCGAGTGATTTAATCGCATGGGAAACCGCAGATTGGGAAATCTTCAATGACATTGCCGCTAAGGTAAAGCTTTTAAGTTCAGCAACAAGGGTAAATATTTCCAATTGACTTAATGTCATGAGTAAAAGCTCATTTGCATATGATGATAGATAACCAATAACTTATCCATCTGATGTGGGCGAGTCAATAAATTGCATAATTTCTGATTGGAAGAGGTGAGTATTTTGAATAGGGTAATCCGCGATGGAATGAAAAATAATAAATACCTTAGACCGGTAAACATGATTGTGTTGCAAATGATCTGTGTCTCTATCTTATGGGGAGGAACATTTATTGCAGGAAGGGTGCTACAGTTTGATATATCTCCATTGCTTTCAGCTACAGTGCGATTTCTTTTTGCTAGCGTTTCATTAGTTATTTTGCTGAGTGTGACTCGTTTGGGTTGGAAGAAAATAAATATCCGTCAGTTTGCCCAAGTCTTGTTATTAGGGTGTAGTGGCATCTTTATTTATCAGGTACTTTTTTTCTATGGGTTACAGTTGATTCCGGCATCAAGAGCGGCCTTATTAGTCGCAATTAACCCCGCAATGATTGCACTAATATCATATTTATTATGGCGTGAAAAAATCACCTTAATGAAAGGCGTTGGTATTAGTTGCTGTGTATTAGGTGCAACGATATTACTCTCTGCAAAAACATCAGGGGTAAATGGATTTTTAACAAATCAAGGTGATATCGCTATATTAGGTTGTGTGGTGAGCTGGGGAATTTATACGGTTGCTGGTAGAAATATTATTCGAGAAATTGGTGCGATACATACTGTTGCTTATGCTGTGTTATTAGGAACTTTACTGTTGATTATCGTGACGGGAATGGCAGGGCAATTAACAATCGAAGGGGTAGCTCATTTAACTAATACTGATATTGTTAGCTTGTTTTATTTAGGTGTTTTAGGTTCAGCACTGGCTTATATTTGGTATTACCAAGGTGTTGATCAGTTAGGTGCAGCGAGTGCGGGGTCATTCATTGCACTGAATCCGTTGACAGCGGTAATAATAGGAGCGCTGTTTTTAAATGAAGAGATTACATTCTCTGCATTATTGGGGGGGATAGTGATTATCTTCGGGTTATGGGTAACGAATAAATCGCGAGTCTAAAATAGACGCTCTATGGAAATAACTGACCCCATAGAGCGATATTTATTATTTAATGGTTTTGTTGATTTCTGAATAAGCGAAAAGTGCTTGTGCTCCACCTGTATGAACGAATAATACAGGGGTTTTATCGGATGAATTATCTAAGTAATCAATCAAGCCAGCCATGGTTTTTCCTGTATAAACAGGATCAAGCAAGATCCCTTCTTTTTGTGCTAACAGCGCTATTGCATTCAAACCACTACGATTCGGCATGCCATACATGGGGGCGAAGAAATCATCCCAAAGAGTGATTTCGGGGGTTTTTTCGAGTTTCAGTAATTGCGCTAATTCGTTTTGCAATTTTTCAACTTTGGGTGCCTGATCTTGCTGTTTACGAGAAACTGTGACACCAATGAGTTGCGATGCTGGAAGCAATTCTTGCAGACCCATCGCTAAACCGGCGTGAGTTCCTGCGCTACCTGAAGCAACAATGATTTTATCAAACTCAATATTGGTTGGTTTTTGTTGGGCAATTTCAATGGCGCACTGGACATAACCCAATGCGCCAATTCCATTTGAACCACCGACTGGGACAATATAAGCGTCTTTAAGATCTAACGATTGAATCAATTCTGCCATTTGCGCTTGTGGGTCGGTTAATTCTTCACACATTACACATTGAGTGCCAAATAAGTCAGTGAGTAGTTTATTTCCATTATGCAGGAAATTGCTATCTTCACTTTGAATAGGGTTCTCTAATAAAGCGACACATTTTAACCCAAACATAGCGGCAACAGCAGCCGTTTGGCGAACATGGTTAGATTGAATAGCACCCGCAGTGACAATAATTTTTGCATTTTGGGCTAAAGCATCAGCCATTAAAAACTCGAGCTTACGGAGTTTATTTCCGCCCATCGCCAACGGCGTCATATCATCACGTTTAATATAGATTTCTCGTCCATATAAACGTGACAAATTATCGAGTCGATTCAGTGGGGTCGATGCTTTAAGCAAGTCAACTTTCGCGAATTGAGTTAATGTTTGTTGAAGAGACATCTAAATTCCCCTGTATTAATTGGTAAACCCTAAATAGAGATAAATAGCCAGTACAAAGCTTGCGGTCACTAATGCATAAGGCATTTGAGTACGAATATGTTCTATATGGTCACAATCTGTGGCCATAGAAGCAACAATGGCATCTGCGGAAATAGGTGAGGTCATGTCGCCAAAGATTGATCCTGAAATTGCTGCCCCAATCATATATTCAATTGGCATACCAACGGATAAGCCTAATTGAACACCAATTGGGATCATAATGGCAAAGGTTCCCCACGAGGTTCCCGTCGCTAGAGACATGATGGCACTTATAATAAAAATAAAGCCAATAGAGAAACCTGGCGCCATAATACCTTGAGTGACCTCAGCAATATAAGCTCCAGTATTAAGTTCAGAGGATACATTACCCATTAAGAAAGCTAAAATCATGATAGAGCTGATTTTTAGCATACTGGCGTAGCCAATGAATAATTCCTTAAAGAAGTTATCTATATTTAATAGCCGTCTTCCGATAAACCAGCAAAAAGAAACAGCCGTACCAAACATAACTCCCCAATAAACGGAAGTAGACCCACTACCTTTGCTGAAATCACCGTCGCCCGTAATATATAAGGCAACAGGAACCATTAATACAGTTGAAAGAATAGGAATAAAAAAATTCAGTGCCGAATGTGCATTCGGGTGGTCGATAATTTCTTCTTCTTCATTTTTTAATGAGGATTTTGTTAATTTACCTGCGTTGAAATCTTGCTGATATTTTATTTCAGCCTTTTTCATTGGTCCCCAAGAAAAATTGGTGAATACATAAAATAAGATAGTCGCAAGCGATAGCCATGCCATTAAGTTGTAGCCAATAGATTTAATGAGAATATCGAAAGGTTCACCGGAAATAAGACCTTGGGAGATTTGTACACCTATTAGCCCCATAATAACCGCACCCCAACCATTAATAACGGCAGATGAGCAGACCGACACACAGGCAGTTTGAATAAGATAGGACATTTTTTCTGGCGCGACGCCATATTGCCTCGCTAAATTCTTAGTAGAGGCACCAGCTACTAGCTGGTTAATGGAGCTCTCAATAAAAATCAGGGATGTAATTACTATGGCGAGCAATTGTGTTGCTGTTCTATTTTTGATTAACTTTGTCTTATTAGTGAGTAACTGGACGAGGGCTCTAACCCCTCCGGTGACGACGACTAAACGCATGATCCCGCCAATCATGACCATAAAGACAATGGTACGTGTATTACCCGCCGAAGAAAATGTATCAATGATGCCGTCCACTGTTCCTCGAATACCGAGTAATAGGTTATGGTCATTAATAACAGTAAAACCAACTAAAATCCCTAGCATTAATGAAAGCATCACTTGGCGAGTGAGTATTGCCAAGAGAATTGTGACAATCGGTGTGATAATTGTCCAAATACCATAGTCGTGCATGTGTTTACCTTGGATATTTTTATAATATGAAAAGTTATTTGTAAATATCAGGAAATCATAGCATTGATGGGAGAGGGCTGTCGGTTATTTTCTTTGAATTGCAGTAGATTGTTACAAATTCCATATGAGTGGTCAGATAAACTGCAATGAGTCGTTATGAGGGAATTACGCTATCTGGTTAGGATAGCGTAATTCGGCAAGTCAAATACACGCTTGCCATTGCTCATAGGTAATACGGCTAATTTCTTCGATTTTTGTTTCACCGATTAATTCAATAAATTGCGGTGCTAATGTCGCGTAATATTGAAATCCACACTTTTCTTGCACAATTTTAGACTGTTGATTACCTTGAAAATATCCACACCATAAATTATCCATTTTAAGGTTTTTAAATCCGTGACGCATAATTTCACATAGAGCTTCTGGAATAAATCCTTTACCCCAAAATGGAACGCCGATCCAATAGCTTACTTCTGCATCATTATCGCCAATAGGAAAATTACTGTCTTTGCCAATGGATAAACCAATTAACCCAATTGCTTTGTTGTCTTCTTTCAATGCAACGGCAAATACACCATCACGCATAAAAATGGATTGAATAATTTCAGCACTTTCTTCAATGCTGTGATGAGGCGGCCAACCGGCAATAGGACCGATACGTTCATCTTTAGCGTAATGATACAGATTAGTGGCATCGCTCATCAGCCAAGGACGTAAAATCAGTCGTTCAGTATATAACACCATCATATTTCTCTTCGTTGTTGGGGGTAATTAACAAGACTTATTTTAGGTATTTATTTGTGGTATATAAGGGAAAAATCTCGTTAGTTTAGGTACTTTTGAAAACTAATGATAAGGAGCGAAATCCAGTAAGGTGAGTTTATATGCAAGATTTAAAACATCATCAATTAATATGGAGCGGCGTCGTATGTCTTGGGTCATCGACATTCGAGGAGCTACAAAATAGCGTAATATCGCCAGATTATGTGACGTTATGCATTGGTCGGCAGGGAATGGCTGTTTTTAATATTAATTTTAAACAGTATGCTTTACGTAAAGATGATTTATTTGTTCTATATGAAGATACATTCGTGATGCTACAAAAGCGCTCTAGGAACTTTATTGTTGATTACATTCATATTGACAAGGCTTTTGCCACAGATATTGCGTTTGTTTTACCTAACTCGCTATTTGCTTTTTTTAATTTTCAGCCTCGATTATCGATGACATCGGCGCAAGCACGTTTATTTTCACATTGGTACGCACTATTTCGCTATTACCTGCAGGAACGTACAGAACATAGAAAGCTGCAATTGCGCCAGCATCTGCAAAACTTCTTTTTGGAAATCGCTAATCAAGTTGATCATTCTGGGGCTATTTTTAAAGAGGAACGTAGTCGTAAAGCTAAATTATGTTGGCAATTTTGGGCGCTAATCACACAGCATTGTAAGCAGCAACGGGATGTTAAGTTTTACGCAAAACAACTGGTCATTACGCCATTTTATTTATCGCAAATCGTGAAGGATTTTTTTAATGATCCGCCCAAAGCTTTAATAGACAGACAAGTGGTGTTAGAAATTAAAGCACAGCTCGAGAGAGGTATATTATCTATTCAAGGTATTGCGGATGAATTAAATTTTGAAGATACGTCATACTTATGCCGTTATTTTAAACGGCATACCGGAATGACATTAAGCGAATTTAGAAAAAGAAAACGAGGCACTTAGCTTGGCTCAATTTTGCTGATCGTTCGTCGAAAAAATACTGAAGAACAAACACAAGGCGCAGTCTGTACGGCGAATTAAAAAGCAAGGTTTGGAGTGTTAGGCATATAATAACCGAAGATACTGAGCATGGTGAAATCAGTAAAGGGTTAATATTATGACAACGAAGAATCAATGGATCACCGATGAGCAGCGCTGGAATGCACTGAAAAACCGTGATAAATCGGCGGATGGTTATTTTGTGTATGGTGTAAAAACGTCAAAAATTTATAACCACCCATCTGCGGCTGGTCGTTTACCGAATCGAGACAATGTGCTGTTTTTTGATAATGAGCAGCAAGCGATAGAGCAAGGGTTCCGTTCAGGAAAACGTCATCGTAATGAAATGTCACAGCAAGCTCAGTTTTATCAAGAAAAAATTGAGCTTGCTTGTCGGTATATAGAGCAAACGAATCAACAATTCACTTTAGCGGAGTTAGCCGAATATGTCGGTATTAGTCCATTTCATTTTCATCGGTTATTTAAATCTCAGATGGGATTGACGCCTAAAGCTTATCGCGATGCCTATCGCCATCAGCAAGTGCAAGCTCAATTAGCTGAGAATGAACGGATTACGGATGCCATATATGATGCGGGTTTTCATTCAAATAGTCGTTTTTATGAAACGGCGACTGCGCGTTTAGGAATGACACCCACGGCATGGAAGTCCGGTGGAGATGGGCATCAAATTTATTTTGCCTTAGCGGTGTGCTCATTGGGAAATGTGCTTGTTGCACAGAGCTCAATCGGTATCTGTGCCATTTTATTGGGTGATGATCCAGAGTTGTTACTCAATGATTTACAAGATAAATTTCCTCATGCGCAATTGATTGGTGGAGACAAAGATTTCGATCAAGTTGTCGCAAATGTGATTGGATTTATAGAAGTCCCTGAAATAGGTCTTCATCTTCCGCTAGATATCCGAGGAACCGCTTTCCAACAGCGAGTATGGCAAGTTTTGAGAACCATTCCTGTTGGTAAAACAGTCAGTTATCGAGAAATCGCAGAAAAAATAGGTTCGCCTAAATCGGTTCGTGCTGTGGCGAATGCTTGCGGCGCTAATATGCTCGCAATCGCGATCCCTTGCCATCGTGTGGTAAGAAATGATGGCGCTTTATCTGGCTATCGGTGGGGAATTGATCGCAAACGCGCTTTATTATTAAAAGAGTCCATCAGAAAATAATCATATTCATGATGAAAAAGATAATGCTGCGCCAATACAACAATTGTGCAGCAAATTTTAATATGAAAATTACATACTTATTTTTATTGGTTAATAGGATTATAAAAATAGCAGGTATTATTTGTTATGGTATGCGAAGCCTATTTTATATCCTTTAAAGATTAATTAAAATTAATTTTATTTCTTTGAATAACAAATTAGATTTTCTGGTTTTTGTATTTTTCATGTTTTTTCCTTAAAAATAAGTTCCTTATGCTTTTTAAAATAAACATAATTACTTGAGCTAATATAAACTTAGGGTATGGCTTACCCTTTATGTTTTTTTCATATTCCATAAATAAAATCCTATCGTTGTATTTTGTTTATTTAGCATCGCATTAGAAATTAACTTAAAAAAGTGACAGATCTGATTTTTTGCAAAATACAGATCATTCCAGCGTAATTTGTATTACATTACAGTTACGGGATACGATGTTAAGGATATGAGAGCGATGCTTTATAAACAGATAGCCCAGATGCTTCAGAGCAAAATCCATCGAGGGGAGTTTCTTGGCGGAGAAAAAATGCCGTCTGTACGTGATATTAGCCGTTGTCATGATGTAAGCATTACCACTGTTCAGCTTGCTTATCGTGAGCTGGAGCGATGTCAGCTCATTTATGCGGTACCGAAATCAGGTTATTTTGTGATCCCTGAAAAGGTAACAGCCCAGCTGCCTAAGGTGGCAAACTATATTCAAAAACCGGTTCATATTGATAAGTGGAATCCGACGATGGATTTCTTACGTGTAGAAGAGCGTGTCGGGGTGACATCACTTTCGTGTGCGGTACCGAATATTATGGGCAAAACCTTAGAGCCGTTATGGCAAGAAATGAATATGGTTGCGCGTCGTAAAAACCCCTTAACGCTGGAATATGATAGCTTACAAGGGCTTGCCGCACTAAGGGAGCAAATTTATCATGTGTCAGATTATCGCCAGTCATTTACCCCTGATGATATTGTGACAACGACTAGCGCACACCAGTCACTTTCAATTGCAATACAAGCGTGTACACAAGGAAATGATGTGGTCGCGGTGGAGTCTCCTACATTTCCGGGGTTATTGCAGACGTTGTATGGATTAGGTCGTAAAATTATTGAAATTCCTGTTGATCCTCAAACGGGAATTAATCTTGATAGGTTAGAAGAGGCATTTCAGTGTTGGCAAGTGAAAGCCGTGGTTGTAACACCGACATGTAATAATCCTATGGGCAGTATTATGCCGGAAAAAAATAAGCAAAAGCTGCTGGAAATAACCAATAAGTACCAAGGGACCGTGATCGAAAATGATTGCCTTGCGCCGCTTGCGTATACCTACCCACGCCCTTCAACAATTCAATCTCTGGATACTGATGGGCATGTGATTTTGTGTAGCTCATTTTCTAAAACGGTGGCACCGGGAACACGTACTGGTTGGATTATTCCCGGTAAATATAAAGAAAAAGTAATGCACTTAAAATACCTGTCCCATTGTTCGGGTGAGGTATTTATGCAGCAAGTAATGAGTAATTTTTTAAAAGAAGGGCATTATTTTTTGCATTTACGCCGAATGCGTCAGCAATACCGTGAATTACAGTGTCAATATCGTGAGTTAGTCGAAACGCATTTTCCAGCAAATACGCGGATCTCACGACCTCAAGGAGGATTTTCACTCTGGGTCGAGCATCCTGCTGTGGACAGTACAAAGCTGATGGATATTTTACATCGCAATAAAGTGACTGTATTGACAGGAGCACACTTTGCTGCTGGAGATTGTTACTCAAATCACTTACGTATTAATTATGCATCTGAGTTGATCCCAAGAAGACGCAATGCTATCAAAATTTTGGGAGAAACTTTAAAAATGACCATGTTGAAATAGCAAAAAGAAACCCGCTAAATGGCTTATCATTTGCGGGTTTTATACAATCAAACAACGAGGCTTTGTTTGTTTTTTATCCGCATGCCATTAAGCATACTCAGCCACGCCAATACGGTGACAATCATTAAGATAATAAAGATGGAATAAGGCGCGAGTTCAGTGAGAACGAACCCTGTCATCATCGGATTAAACGCCCCGCCAAGTAGCCCTAGCGCTTGAGCTGAAAAATAGCTGGATTTCATACCTTCAGGCGCAATGCTATCAATTAACATGTATTCTCCTGGGGCATAAATTAATTCACCCAGCGTGAAAATAAATGACCCTAATGCCCATAAATAGAGGTTATCACCTGAGCCCATAAAGACAGCTAATCCCCCCAAAAAGAATAGGCTACCTAAGGTCATTAAACGCCTCAAATTGTCGGGTGTAATGCGTTTTCCAACCGCATATTGCAATGTCACCACGACGACGGCATTGACGGGTAAGATGACACCAATAACGGCTTGCGCGAAATCACTGTTAGCAACGGTGATGACGTATTGGGAAATCCACGTAGTAAATGAACCGAATACCAAGGAACCAAGAAAGGTTGAGAGAATGAACCAAGCTAATGCACGGTCGTGAAGCATCGCCTTAGGGTTCCACACTCGCGGCTGACCATCAACATGGCTAGCAGGTTTGGTGCTTTGAACAAAACGTTGAATAAAGAATATCGGTGCAGCTGCTGAAACGGCGGCTAACCAAAAAGGTAAATTAATGCTGTACATTAATAGCCATGTCCCGATAGGGGGGCCTACCGTCCAGCCGATATTAATAAAGGTATAGTTGAGCGAAAAAACTTTAGTTTTTAAGGATAAAGCGAGTGTATCGGCGAAATAGCCTTTTAAAACTGTCGAAAAGACGGAATAAGAGCAGTTAATGAGTGAGAAAAAGATAATAACTAGCAGGGCATTATTCATTAATGGAATGGCGATGAAGCCACAAATAAAGGCGAATACGGCAATGAGCATGCAGCGTTTTTTATCGACTCTGTCCGCCAGCATGCCAAATCCCATACTAAATAAGACTCCCACCGTTAACGCGATGGTCATGGCAATACCAACAATATCGATGGCCATGTGATACTGACGTGTTAAATAAATCGCCATAAATGGCAAGGTCGCGCCACGGCCAATGGTTAATAGCAATGAAGATGCGAGCAGTGCAGTATTAGAGATATTGGATTTAGAAAACATGGCTCACGACCTAGGAAGACAATAATTGTTATAAAAATGTTTTATGTAATTTAGTGCTATAAAATACCTAAAATTTCAGCCCCAAGAAATGGCTTATTAGGGGCGAAAATCAAAACAATATTTTGATCATGCTATTGTGCCATTGCCAATCAATTATCTGGCTAGAGAAGGGCGAAACATCGATAGCAGAGTTATCTGCTATCGGCTTAACTGCATAAAAAATAAATTAATTATTTAGTATTGTTCATTTTGACAGGCATATAAACAAGGCAGGGATTTCCCTTTTCAATATCAAAGGAGAGCGGGGAATCGTATTGTTGAGTACAAGCTTGATAGAGAGTATCTGATATACCAACATTGTGTTTTTAGTCAGTGTTGTGTATGCCAAGATTTGATGAAAAAAGAGTCACCTTATTTAGGATGGGTCAGAATTATAAAAAAGAGCGCAATAGATGCGCTCTTTTGTTCAATCAACGATTTATAATGATGCGATGTAAATTCGGCGGCTGACTTCTGGGGTAATGTCGCGATGTTCGCCTAGGGTCACCATGCTATGTGCCACCAAGCTGTTCACTAATGGCTCAACAACATCTTGATTGAGTTGGTAATCTTTAAAGCGAGTTTTAACTTGCATTGATTCGAAAAAGTCTCTTGTTAATTCAATGGCTTTGAGCGCTTTTTCTTTTTCGCTACCTTCACGGATATCCCAAACGCGTTCTGCGTATTGTGCCATTTTCGCTTGTTTCTGTGGCAGTTTTTCTTCCATTAACGAAGGCAGAACAATGGCTAATGTTTGGGCATGATCTAAACCGTAGAGAACCGTAATTTCATGTCCTAACATATGGGTAGCCCAGTCTTGCGGGACACCCGCACCAATTAAACCATTTAAGGCGAGCGTGGCTGTCCACATGAGATTGGCGCGGACATCATAATTGGTTGGGTTAGCTAGCGCTTTCGGTCCAATATCGATTAAGGTTCTGAGCAAACCTTCGGCAAAGGCATCTTGAACATTCGCATTCACAGGATAGGTGAGGTATTGCTCGATAACATGGACAAAGGCATCCACCACACCATTACTGATTTGGCGAGGTGGCAATGTATAGGTTTTTACAGGATCTAAAATAGAAAATTGAGGGAAAACTTTGTCACTCATGAAGGCGAGTTTCGCGTGGAGTTCTTCGCGAGTGATCACAGAGCCTTTATTCATTTCAGAGCCAGTTGCCGGAAGTGTCAAAACAGTACCAAATGGTAATGCGTGCTGAATAGTCGCCCCTCCACTGGTCACCACTTCCCATTTATCACCCGCATAATTGACGGCAGCAGCGATAAATTTAGTACCATCAATGACAGAGCCACCACCGACAGCCAGCAAAAAATCGTAGCCTTCATTTTCAATGAGGGCGACAGCTTTGATTAACGTTTCATAGCGTGGATTGGCTTCAATACCGCCAAAATAACCAATTTGACGATTTTTTAAGGCACTAGTGACTTCATCAAGGGTACCGTTTTTGCGGGCGCTTTCGCCACCATATAGCACAAGAACTTTTGCAGTTTCAGGGACCAGCCTGTCCAGTTCGCCAATTTTGCCTTCACCAAAAACAATACGTGTTGGATTGTAAAACTCAAAATTATTCATATACAAACCTTAGTTGGGAATTGAAGGAGATGTCATTTGGCATCGGTGAGAGTTGAAAATATTTTATTAGTATACACGTGGGATTATTCAAATTCTGATCAAAAAGTTTGGTAATGGATGATTTTATGTATCCGATAGACCGCATTAAATGCTTAATGAACAGATTGACTTTGGCTATACCTCGATCAATATTTAATTCATTCAAATGAAATAATATTGATGAGAAGGAAATACTGATGAATACAAGAATACCCGCTGCATTGACTCTTAAAGAGCGAGATAGACGATGGGAACTGGCTCGCCAGATAATGAGAGAGAATAACCTTGAAGTTTTAATGGTATACGGTGATCGCGAGTCCGCGGCACCAGCACCATTTTGTATCGACCATTACTTTACCAATGATAGATTAGGTTCAGTGGTGCTGTTTCACCAAGATAAGCCTCCTGTTGTTGTGACATTCGCGCCAATGATGGTAGCGGATCATATGCAAGCTTCTTTGCGCCACGATATGCAATGGATTGCAGCAGAGCAGATTATGGTCGGAAAGACGGGGAGAAACATTGGTAATATTCTGCTTCAGCTAGGTGTTGCATCCTATGCGCGTATCGGGGTCATTGGTCTTGAACCTTATCCCCCATTTTATTTTGATGGAGCGATGCCGTTTAATACGTTGTCTGGTATTAAGGAGCAGTTACCTAATGTGAGTTTTATTCCTGTTTATAAAGCGTTTTTCCAGCTTGCATCCATCAAAAGTGATGAAGAAATTGCCCATATTAAACATGCCGCGATGATAGGAGAGGCCATGAGTGAAGCGATGCGTAAAACGGCGGTTCCGGGCAATACAGAGGCAGATATTGCAGCCGCCGTCACGTCAACATGTTTATCTCGGGGAGGCTTTACGGCAGAAATTTTGATGGGTTCAGGACCGGAATATATTGGGTGGGGACAGCCAGCATGGCAATACCGCTCACAAAAACCGCGAGAGATTCAATATGGGGATATTGTATTAACTGAAATTTTTGCTCTATATGGGATGTATGAAACTCAACATCAAGCCGCGGTTGCCGTCGGTAAAGTGCATCCCAACATTGAGCGAGCAGCCCAAGTTTCTCGAGAGTGTTATGAAATCGGTGTTGAAAACCTAAAAGAGGGGGTTACCTTCGGAGAGTTGGTCGACAAAATGGAACAACCTTTATTAAAGGCAAAAGGTTGGCATGTTCATCCACTTATTCATAGCATTAATCCTTATGGGCCTATTGGTTTTGGTACTGCACCAGGAATTGAAGTATTACCGCTAGCTCAAAAATATGGGCATATTAGTCGATTACCTAATCCTGGGCGTGATTTAGTATTAAAAGCAGGCATGACATTCGCGTTTGAGCCTAACTGCGCCTTTGATTATCATTTATGTAATCTTGGCGGTACGGTTATTGTGGGAAAAGAGAAAGGAATAGAATTAAATAATAATTCGACTCATTTAATGCGTGCTGACGTATAATGTTGTTACATTCGATGTAATTAGGATCCTCAGCAGCATATGACAGAAATGAATAAAAACACGCTTTCTTCTGAACTGACGAAAGAAAAATTAGTGAACGAAGGCATCAAGCAATTTGCACTTTACGGAATTAATGGTGTTCGGACTCGTCAATTGGCTGAAAGCGCAGGGGTTAATCAATCCGCTATCCCTTATCATATGGGAGGGAAGCTGGGTGTCTATGCAGCTGTTATTCGTAAGATTGCAACAGATCTGGCTCAAATGAGTAATGTAAGTACATTTGATGTGCAATTTGAGGAATTAAAGGGGCAAGCAGATTATGAGGCGGTACAGGTTGAATCATTACTCCGTTTATTAATGAAAGGGCTGGGTTTAGCGTTATTATCCCCAGAACATGAATATTATTCTATATTAATTCTTCGTGAGCAGTTGGAACCCACTGAAAACGCGGATATTATCTTTAAGGAATTTATTGAGCCTTTCCATTCTCGCTTAACGTTGTTGATTCAATTTATCACCCAAGAAGAGCAACATTCGGCAATTATTTCAGCTCATGCTCTAATTGGTCAAATTTTAGGGTTTGTGATTGCGAAAAAATCATTATTAAAACGTTTAAATCAAGATCGTATTGATGCACATTTATTGGATGAAATCTTAGAACAAGTCAGCTTATTTGCGTGCAATGCGATCATACCGCGTTAATTTTTAACTTACATCATGTTAATTTTAAGCCGTTGCATTAAGATGATTAAGGTAACATTACGTTTAATCATCAAAGGTAAACAGTCATATTATGCGGCGGTTCATTCATTTAGATCTTCCTCCAGAACCTGTTATTAATGATAAGTGTGTTCATAAACGCCTGAAAAATAGTGTGTGTAATAATTGTGCTAACAGTTGTCCTGTTGGCGCGATTTCTTTCGGTTTTATGGATGCCAAAATTGATAATGAGCTATGTTATCAATGTGGTAACTGCCTGTTTACGTGTCCAGTTGATGCAATTGAAAATATTGAACCTCACGAACGAACCTACCAAAATGGCGTTCTTGTTATCAGTCATGATGAGCCACTCGCCAGTCCAGAAGAATTGATTGTTTGGCATCGTCAATATGCAATTAGAGGCATGCAGATCCCCAGACCATTAGTCGATAAATGGCTGCCTGCGTTAGCGGCATTAAATTTAAAACTGGAAACGTTGCAAGAGCCTATTTGGCGCTTGATGATCACGGAACCTGCCGAAGTGGACAGCGGGCGTCGTAGAATGCTTTTTCGTCAAAAACTAGATAATCAGCCCTTAGACAGCGGTAAGGTAAAGACAGGTTTAAATGCCAGAAAACAGTTTTATCCTGAAGATAGCTGGTTTCATGTTGAATTAGATACGGCAAGTTGTATTTTGTGTGGTGCCTGCGCCAAAGTGTGTGATGAACAAGCCATTGAAATTGAAAATCATCAATTTAGCATAGACGATAAGCGCTGTACGGGGTGTATGAGCTGCCAAGTTGTTTGTTTTCCGCAATCTATCCATGTTCATGCACATGTTGCGAAGAATAGTGAACCTACCCAGTTCCATTATTATGACGGGACATGCCAAAAGTGCCAGTTGCCATTTTCCACATGGACCGCACAAGAAACCCTATGCCCAATATGCGCGCAGCATAAAAAGCAAGGTTGGTTATAATTAGCGCCTTTTATTCATAAAAAAAGCGCCACGATCTGGGCGCTTAATGTCATCGTATTTTCATTAATTGTCTTGCATATTTTCAATGATCATTTCGGCAATCTGAGGGTTTAATGCGGATGGAGTATCGTGTCCCATGCCTTCAATCACTTCTAATTTAGCCGTTTCAATATTGTCGAAAATATCTTGCCCAGAAGTGACCGGAAATAGTGGATCAGTAGAGCCGTGGATCACTAATGTTGGCGCGGTAATTGTGCTTAAATGTGGTCTTAAATCTCCAGTTACTGCAACGGCAGCGAGCTGTCGCTTAGTGCCTTCAGGAGAATAGTTACGCTGGAAGGCTTGTACAAGATAATTACGGCAATTTTCTTCATCAAATGGAACACAAGTCGAGGCGATCCGGCGATTAAATGCAATTTGCCCCGCAATATAGCCTTCAAAGTCCTGCTTAGGATCAACACCCGGTGACATCAACATTTGCATGACGTCCGGTTCGCCTTGCGGTAACTGAGGGTTACCCGTTGATGACATAATTGGGCAGAGCGAAAGAATACGCTCTGGTACTTTTGATGCAACCACTTGCGCTATCATGCCGCCCATTGAGCGACCGACAACATGGGCTTTTTCAATCGATAATTGATCTAACAATCCAATGATATCATCTGCCATCTCAAATAAGGTGTAGGGAACATCAACCTGTTCACCACGTTGTAAGCGTTCGGATAACTCTTCGATATTCAGTGGTGGATAATTATCTAAATGTGGTGATAAGCCGGCATCGCGGTTATCGGGGCGAATAATATAAAAACCAGCGTCGGCAATTTGTTGGCAAAATTCCGAGGTCCAACTAATATTATGCCCACCTAAACCAGCGATAAGGATGACGGCTGGATTAGCGGGCTGACCAAACGTGTCGTAATACAATGATAATGGTGTTGTCTCTGTCATTTTATTTCCCTATTTTTGGTGATAGTTATTTATGCAATAACTCAGCGAGAAAGGCGAGTGCTAAAAAAACAATCACTATTAATTTAAGCTCCATTTACTTTTGTTTATCAATGATAAACAAAAGTAGTTCAAGCAACCTAGTAAACCTTTTTCAGCAAAATTGAAGGGGAAAGGTATTTACCCGCTGGGGGCTTTGTTAGTGGGTACAGCCATACAACAAAAGCAGTTGTACCCGATATTGCGCGAACTTTCATACCAATAATCATCTGTTTGTGCTTTTTATCCCACCCAGCGTTATTGACCGACCGTTAAAAGTGAACTATTTCCTCGTATCTATTGATGAATTTTGGCAAGGAAAAGCTATCTGGGAGTCTTAACTGTCTTTCTTGGCGTACAAATAAACAGACGCACGGGAAACACCAAGATGTTGTGCGATAGTATCCATGGATTTTTTAATATCAAGAAGACCTTCTTTGCGTAATAGCTCAATAAGAGCAACACGATCATCCGCTTTGAGCGTACGCGGAGTTGCCGCAATAGAAGCGGCATACTGGTCGATACGAGCACGAATGGCCTCACTACCATTTGGCTCTAAATGTTCTTTTACTGGGCTACATCCGACTTCGGTAAACTGTGAAAGCATGCTTTGCATATTTCGAAATTGCGTCATATCTAAATTGAGGCACAGTGCCGCAACGTATTGACCTGTTTCATCTTTGATACCAATGGAGGTGCTTTTAGCAGGGCGTCCATCCGGAAATTGGTTCGCATAATTAGTGATGATATTGGGAAAGTCAGCAGATTCAATACGTGCAAGCCCCAACTCGGTGGTTGCTTCACCTTCTTTACGTCCAGAAAGGTTGTTATGAATGGAGATAATCGAATGCTCAGGGTTTTTGAGATCATGCACGACGACCTCACAAAAAGGGGCAAAGGTCTCACTCAATCCTTGTGCAATGGCTTCAATTTGAGCCAATAAACTGTTTTCTTTTGGTTTTGCCACGACTATACCCCTTCGTCTATTTTGGATATCTCTTTAAATTCTAAACTATTTTTTTCAATTCTAATAGAGAAGGGGCATAAATTACTTAAGCTAACATTAATTCTGCGAAGCGCTTAATGTCCACATTTCCACCACTGATAATAATCCCAACGCGTTGACCTCGCAGCTGTTCTTTTATGTTTAAAGTGGCAGCGAAAGAGAGACAACCGGTTGGCTCCACAATGATTTTCATACGTTCAGCATAGAATTTCATGCGGTCGACTAACTGTGCATCGGTAACGGTTAAAATATCATCAACGTTTTGCTTGATCAGTTCGAATGTATAATGACCGATATGCTGGGTTTGTGCACCATCAGCGATCGTTTTTGGGGTTGCAATATGGACGATTTTTCCGCTACGGAAAGATTGTTGGGCATCATTTCCAGCCTCCGGTTCAACACCATACACTTTACAATTTGGTGATAAAGCTCGGGCGGCAAGGGCACAACCAGAGAGCAGTCCACCGCCGCCTAAGCAGACAAATAGGGCATCGAGTTCACCCACTTCCTCAAAGAGTTCTTTGGCTGCTGTACCTTGTCCCGCAATAATATCAACATGATCATAAGGGGGGATGATAGTTAACCCGTTTTGTTCAGCCAGTTCACGACAAAGTTGTTCTCTATCTTGAGTATAACGATCGAATCTGATGACTTTTGCACCGTATCCTTGCGTGGCAGCGACTTTAACTTCAGGGGAATCAATAGGCATTAAAATCGTTGCTGGAATATTTAATATTTGGGCCGCCAGCGCGATACCTTGTGCATGGTTTCCAGATGAAAAGGCAATAACGCCTGCTTTTTTTTGTTCTGGGGATAGCTGTGACAGTGCATTAAGCGCTCCTCGAAACTTAAAGGCACCCATGCGTTGGAAATTTTCACATTTAAAAAAGAATTCTGCACCAAACTCATTATTGACGGTAGTGGATGTCATTACTGGCGTTTTGTGGGCAAAACCTGCAATACGTTGTGCAGCGGCTTCGACATCTTGGTAGGTCGGTAACGTTAATTCAGACATGATATACCCCATTGTTTAATAGCTTATTCTTGATAATTTTTTAGAACATGGCGTTGAATACTTCAATTTGCTGCGATTGCCGTGGCTTCAATTTCGATTCCTGCACCAAAATGAAGTTCGGAAACACCTGCAACTGCACGAGCAGGCCGACATTCTCCAATCCAATTAGCATAAATTTGATTAAAAATCTGCCAATTGTCCATATCAGCAATGTAAACACGCACTTGCACCAGTTGTTGTCGAGCAACGCCACTCGCAGATAAACAGGCATCTAAATTAGCTAAAACTTGCTCAGCTTGTTGAGAAAATGGAGTATCTGCGTACACATTTCCTTGGTTATCTGTCGGTAATTGCCCTGACACGAAGACAAAACCATTCGCCCTGACGGTGTGTGAATAGTGCCCTCTAGGCGGGATTAATTGAGGGGCATTAGTGTAAATGATGTTCTGGCTCATGGCTGTTCCTTATGTGGAATGTATTTATACAATTAGTCTAATATTAGACTATAAGTTTAGTCAACAGGCTTTTGCTGTTTAAATAAACTAACAATTTGTGCAAATTTGCCGATGGATATCAGTGCAATTAATTCAAAAATTGAAAAAAATTGTTATGACGGGTAATCATCGTGTTAGTCCCTATATTGCTAATTAATCTTCCGTCATATTAGGAATCCAGGAAGGTTTCTGGGTAAATAAAGGGGGAATATTTAAATTATTGATATTTAATTCCAGGTGCATAATTAAGCAATAAAATTAAATAATCAGGAATAAGAATAATCAAATTGAGACGAATAACTAAAAATGATAAGAAGTTGTTATATAACTACATTTAGGAAATTGACATGGCTAAAATCACCTTTGACCTTCTTCCAATATATGGCGAAAAAGGATCAACTGCGGGGTTACAATATTTACAAGAATCCTTGCTTCCTTTGGCTGCATTTGAAGAAAGCTTACCAAAAGCGTTATTTGATTATGTTATTGACGGAAAATCCCCTGAAATCTTGATTAAATTAGGTCAGTTGGATAAAGAAAAAGCCACAATTTTATTAGATAAGCCAGGGACAGTAGATTGGTGGTGGGGCAGCCATAGTTTTGATGCGAATCCTTATACCAAGCTGATCCGCCAAGGCAAAAATGCGCGACATAAATTGTATGCTAAAGTCGGTGATGAGATTACGCCTGTCCAGATTGCTCGTTTTGCCAAAGTTGTGGCAGCCGCTTGCCAAGAGGTCAATATTAAGGTGTTAACACCGGAGCTACCGTCTTGGATGCTATATTTACTATGTGATGCGTTTGGAACCACGTTTGAGAATAACGCCCGCAATGCAAAATATGAGCATCGCAAACATTGGAGCTATGAGCTGTTAAGCCAGTTAGTTGAAAGTGAAGCGGAACAAGCTGGTCATACGCTGTTATACGGTATTTTTGATAGACAAAACCTGTCTGATTACCACTATGAAAACTTAGCGTTACTATTCGCGATACCTGGTTTTAAAGACTATTTGATTGCTGAACAAGATTTTATTCGCCAAACGTTGTTAAGTAATCTTTCCGCGTGTGGCCAGGTACAGCTGATCGACACACTGAAAAAAGATGAAGCACTATACTGTGTTTTTGCTGATATTTTAGTGCTGCTGGCAACCAGCTCACTGAAAACGGTACGCTCTGCGGCAGAGCCAGTGATGTCTATCCTGCCGGATGATGCGGTAAAAACCCATTTAACCAAAGTGCTGTTAGAAGGAACGCCAAAACAACGTACTCAAGCTGCGGATCTGTTTGCCCGTATCGGTAAAGATAGAGACATACTTGAAGCGGCATTGAAAGTCGAAACCAATAAAACCGTGCTAAAAAGTATTGAAAGTGCGCTTTCTCGTTTTGATGTTATGGATTGTGCGAGCGAAGTGGAAGACGTGGATATTCCGGAAGTGATATTTATAGAAGATACTCCGTTACCAGAGGGTACGGCTGAGATTCTGGTGTCTAACTTCCGCGAAATGCTGCAAAAAGCCAAAGAAAATGCGGAACGCGAGCTGGAAGAGAATAAGCAGGAAAAACATAAATATACGTGGTCACAACGCCATTACAATGAGTTTAAAAAGCACAGCGAAGATGAGTGCGCAGGTTTATTAGCTAAACTCAATACAGGCGTAGGGGTCATTACTGACCATGAATATAATATTCTTAAACATAAAGAGCGTATTAACAATCTACCGGAATTTACGCTGTTCCATGCGCTACGTTTGTTAAGCCATAACCGCTCAGATGTTGACCACTTTTCTCACTATCAACTCACCCGTGAAATGCCTGTACGGATCCTTTCACAACTCGATTTGCGTCAGTTAGAACGTGCGCTGGAACAATGCCATTTTAAACATGGTAGCCGCTTAATCGCCGATCTCTGCCTGCGTTCGTATAACCATGGGTTATCGTTATTTAGAGAACCTGCGCAGGTTTGGCCTTTCTTTATGCAGTATCCAGACTTCTTAAGTGAAGCATTGGGGCTGATCCCGCAACATGAAGGGCACCGCTATTACCAAGAATATGATGCATCCAATGCAGTTGCTATTTTGGCGTTATATCCGACGATTCCAGCGCGATTTATTCCGCGTATCATGGAGTTAGCATTAGGTGAAAATAAAACCCACCGTTTAAGTGCGCAAAAATTATTGGAAACGTTACCAAATATTCATGTGAATGCGGCGGAAGGGCTAGAGTCGGGCAAGCAAGAGATCCGCGTTACCGCGATAGAATGGTTAGCTCGCTTGAAGCACTCAGATTCACTCAAACCGTTGTATGGCTTACTGAAAAAAGAGAAACGCGAAGTTGTGCGAGCGGCGTTATTGACGGCACTAGAACAGCTTGGCGAAGATATTTCCGGCTATTTAGCGCCAAAAGTGCTTTTAGCCGAAGCACAAAAAGGCTTAAAAGCTAAAGCACCAGCCAGCATGGCATGGTTTGATTTAGACTCCATCCCGGCGATAACATGGCGAGATAACAAGGCGGTTGATCCTGATATTATTCGCTGGTGGATCATTTTGGCGGTGAAGCTAAAAATGCCTGCGGGTAACGGCTTATTACAGCGTTATATCAGTTTATTATCGTTAGAAAGTCAGCGTAAATTAGGCAGCTTTATTTTAAATAGCTTTATTAGCCAAGACGTGGCTGGTCCGTCATTGGAAGCTGCGATGGCAGAAGCAGAAAAAGATGCTCCACAGCGTTTGAAAAATTACCAAGATTGGGTAAAACGTTGGCCTGAATATTATGCGAAATATGAGAACTTCACCCTTGAGCAGACCATCAATGAAATCAAAAACGAAGTTTTAGGTCGTTATTTAGGTTCAGCAATCAGTGAAAAAGGGATGCTGGCTTTAATTTGTGGTATCGAAGGGCATGTTGCGGTCACTATGTTACGTCAGTATATGCGTGATCATTACCAACGCCGTGCCCAAATTGAAGCCATGATTGATGCGATTGCAGTTAGCAATGATCCTTTGATTATCCAACTCTTATTGTCACTCTCTCGCCGGTATCGCACTGCTTCAGTACAGGAAAAAGCCCGTGGACTGGTGGCTGATATTGCTCAGCGTAACGGGTGGAGCGCGGATGAATTAGCGGATCGTACCATTCCAACAGCAGGTATGGATGAAACGGGCACCATCGTGCTGGAATACGGCGACCGCACGTTTACAGCAAAACTCGATGCCCAACAAAAATTGGTGTTGTTTAACCCTGAAGGTAAAGAGATAAAAGCATTACCCGCTGCTCGTAAGACGGATAACGAAGAGCTGATTAAAGAATCGAAAAAATTACTGACATCCAGCAAGAAAGAGCTCAAGCAAGTCATTGAATTACAAACTGCGCGTCTGTATGAAGCCATGTGTGCTGAGCGTGTGTGGAGCACCGCTGATTGGCAAGAATATATCCAAAATCACCCTGTGATGCGCGGTTTGATTGAGCGACTCGTTTGGTTAGAAATAAAAGATGACCAAGTGATTAATCAGTTCCGCCCATCCGATGATGGTTGCTTATTGAACCTCGATGATGATGAAGTAGAACTTAGCGCAGGCTCCAGCATTCAACTCGCTCATGCTGCATTGTTATCGAATGATGACCGCAAAGCGTGGATCGCCCACTTCAAAGATTACAAAGTGAAGTTTTTATTCTCTCAAATGGATCACACGATCCCAGCGCTAGATTTAACCCTGACTGAAATTGAAGATAAGAAAGGTTGGGTTACGGATACTTTTACCTTACGTGGTGTACTGACCAAGATGGGCTATCAGCGAGGTCAAGCGGAAGATGGTGGAAGCTTCTGTCACTATTTTAAATATTTCTCCAGTTTAGATTGCTATGTGTATATGGAATTCAGCGGAAGCTACGTACCGGAAGAGAATATTCCTGCGGTGTTATATTCCTTGAGCTTCGATCGCGCACAAAAAAGTTCATGGGATAGAGGCTATGTTGAGCTAAAAAATGTCCCACCGATTTTATTAGCGGAAAGCTATGCTGACTACTTGAAAGTCGCAGATGCCTGTGCCGGTTTTGATCCTGAGTGGGAAAAGAAAACCCCTTGGTGATTACCCAAATAATAAAGACAACAATTTAGGAAACAGACATGGCAAAGGCGAAAAAAGTAACGGAAGGGGTTCTGCGTGAGAGCGCAGAAGTCCGTTTCGAGGATGAGTTAGAGCGATTAACTCAAGCAGATAAAGCGAACCCTAAACCACAGGGTTGGCTACGTTCACCGCGGGCAGTGCGCCAATTTATTTTGGGCGATGAGGCATTACAGATCACACCTAAATTTTTTGGCGATGATGCGCTAGTGGATCGCGCTATTGTAACGCTGCTGGGAAAACAAGGATTAATGCTGGTAGGGGAGCCTGGTACAGCAAAATCCATGTTGTCTGAGTTATTAGCCGCGGCGATCAGTGGTGATTCGGGCTTAACTATTCAAGGGACGGCAGGCACAACGGAAGACCATATTAAGTATTCATGGAATTACGCTCTGTTGCTGGCGGAAGGTCCAACAGAAAAAGCGCTTGTCAGCTCACCGTTATATCAAGGCATGCAGCAAGGTAAAATTGTCCGTTTTGAAGAGATCACCCGCTGTCCTCCTGAAATTCAGGATGTATTGGTCAGTATGATGTCAGAAAAACAGATGATGATCCCTGAGATGAAAGATAATGCACGGATCAGCGCGAAATCAGGATTTAACTTAATTGGTACTGCCAACTTACGTGACCGTGGTGTCCATGAAATGTCATCGGCACTCAAACGCCGGTTTAATTTTGAAACCGTCAAACCTATCCAAGATCCGTCATTTGAAATTGAACTAATCAATAAGCAACTCACCGTAGAGTTAGGCGAATTGGATGGTAAAGTGACGGTGCCGACAGAGGTTATTGAGCTATTAGTGACGACGTTCCAAGAGCTGCGTTCGGGCACTACCAAAGATGGTGGGAGTATTAAGACTCCGGATGCGGTGATGTCTACGGCTGAAGCGGTCAATATTGCTTATGCGTGTGCGTTAGAAGCGCACTATTTAGGGAATGGGACGTTGAATGCAGGGGCGGTCGCGCGTCAGTTGATTGGCGTGGTACTCAAAGATAATGTCGATGATATTAAGCGGATGCGTTATTACATTGATAATGTCGCCCGTGAGCGTGCAAAACAGAGCGAAGCATGGAAAGCCTTTTTCGACGCCTCGCGTGAATTTTGGCAATAATCTGAGTCATCACCGTGTGGCTAGCGTCAGGCTGCCACACGACCTCAATAAGAGAAATCATCGGTGAGTTTATCAAATATCACACTGCCAGAACGGCTACAGCATGCGCTTGATCAATGGGAAATGTTAGAGGAACAGCACCTCTACTTTGCACCCATTCGTCATCATAGCCCTGCCTGTGCATACAGCGTACTCGCTTTAATCGAGCAGGTTAAACCTGACTATGTGTTGATAGAAGGGCCTGACAGTTTTAATCCATTAATTGCGGGTCTACTGGATGGAGATACACGACCACCGGTGGCTATCATGGGGCAAACCGCAGTAAAATGCGCACCCGAGCAATGCGATGAAAGTGACGCTGTCACGAAATCTGCGTATTTTCCATTCTGTGAATACTCACCAGAATGGCAAGCGTTACGTATTGGGCAGCAGCACCAAGCTCAATTACGTTTTATCGACTTGCCATGGACTGCGCAGGTGGAATGCGATCATGAAAGTGAAAACCCGCATCATAGCCTGCAACGGGAACGTTATCTTGCGCATAGCCTGTTTATTGCTCAGCTTGCTAAAAAATGCGGATGCCGTGATCACGATGAGCTTTGGGAGCATCTGTTTGAATTACGCCCGTTGGCGTCAGTAGCAAATTGGTCCGGTTTTTTTCGTGATAGCTTTGTTTGGTGTGCTTTGGCTCGTTTAGATTATGAACCTGAAGTGTTAGTGTCTGAAGGATCAACACAGCGTGAAGCCCATATGCAAGCACATATTCAGACGATCAAAGCAGCGGAGCCGAATGCTAAAATTGTCGTGGTGACTGGCGGATTTCATACTCTAGCGTTGATCGAGGGGCTTGGAAAAACGGCTGACCAGCAATTTGAGCTATCAACAGAACAACAAAAGCAATTTACTGCACAGCAAAAGCTGGCTGAGCGGGACAGTGCATGGCTTATCCGCTATAGCTTTGACCGACTTGATGCGTTGAATGGCTACGCGTCAGGCATGCCATCCCCTGCATTTTATCAAAAAGTGTGGGAAGGGTTGCTGACAGAACGTGCCGACCAATCAGAGCAAAAAATCGCGGCAACGGCGGCGTATCGCAATCAGTTGGGCATTCAATTTTTGGCTTACGTGGCAGAAGTCCTGCGCGAAAAACAATTTGATGCCGCCCCTGGATTTTTGTCCGTCAAATTAGCGGCAGAGCAGAGTCTTCGATTAGCTGCTTTTCGAGGTCATACAGGGGCGGGACGCTATGATCTGCTAGATGGACTCCAAAGTGCCTTTATCAAAGGCAGTTTAGATGAAAGCCAAGATGAACTTTGGCAGCAAATCAAAACCTGCTTTTCCGGTTTCACATTAGGGCAAATACCCAAAGGAACACTCTCACCGCCGTTGGTTTCTGAGGCATATTCACTGGCGAAAGCGTTTCGTTTCAAACTGGATGATACGTTAACCAAAACCAGTCGTTTGGATGTTTATCGCAATAAGCAACATCGCTTGCGCAGCCGTTTTCTGCATCTTCTGACATTTTTAGAGATCCATTTCGCTAAACCCATTTCAGGTCCCAATTTCCTGTCAGGTAACCAGATGGACTTATTATTTGAAGAGTGGCAATACGCGTGGACGCCTAATGTAGAAGGTGAGCTGATTGCGCTTTCAGAGAAAGGGACGCAATTGAAGTCCATTGCATTAAATAAAATTTTGGCGATGGAAAAACAGTTAGAAGAGCAAGGCGTTAGTCGCTCTAGCCAAAGTGCAGTGACATTGCTGATGCAGGCGGCATTGATTGGGCTTCATCAGCGCATTCCAACATTGTTCATGTTGCTCGATAGTTATATTCAGCAAGATAATAAATTTGAGTCGCTGGTCGCATGCGGTCATAAATTAGTGCACTTATGGCGCGGACGTGGTTTTTTCGATCTGGCAGAAGATTCAGGCATCAAAGAGCGTATTAATAGGGTAGTTCAGCAGACATTTTTCTGTTTGGATCAAGTTTCTCAAGGGGATGAACAGCAACAGGAACGCTATTTTGATGCATTGCTTTCTTGTCGTGAATTGATCACGTTTATTCCTGAAATTAGCCCAGAAACCAATTATAGCGCTGAGTTTTATGCGCAATTAAACCGGCTTGATGGACGTTTGAATCATACGCCATTAATTAAAGGTGCCGTGGATGCCATTCGTTATCTGGGGGGAAAAATTGATGAATCGGTTCTTATTAATGAAATCCAACGTACCTTCAGTTTAGGTAGTGATCCTGAGCTGGCAATTGGCTATTTCATCGGGATTATGCGTACGGCACCGGAATTAGTGGTTCGTTTACCTCTGCTGATTGAGCAACTGAATGAACTGCTTAATGGGTGGGATGACGCACGATTCATTCAGGTATTACCCGATCTACGTTTTGCGTTTAGCCAATTAACCCCTAAGCAAAATGCGCAAATGGCGCGAGTTGTGGCACAAAAATTGTCATTAGAAACTCAAGATTTGACGCTTCATCAAACACAATTTAATCAGCAAGAGTTACTCCAAGCTATGGAATTAGAACAAAAAATTCAGCATCAACTTATACAGCAAGGGGTCATTGGATGGTTTGATGAATCCACGGAGGGGCAATCTCATGGATAAGCCACAAGCAAAAGAGACTGCATTAACAGAAGAAGAGTACCAACTGGCGAAGCGTTGGCGTTTGATATTAGGGCAATATGCGGATAATGCATTGGGGCAAGCTGCATTAAATGCGGATGAACTTAAAATTGAGCGCTCTTTGGACTTTTTATATCGCCGAGAATATCAGCGCCGTGGGTTGCGCCAAGAAGGTGGTCGCCATGGTTCACTCGATGCTTCGCAGCTAACTGCGGTTAATTGGTTGAACCAAGCGCGGAAATTGTTTCCCAATAGTACATTTGAAAGAATGCAATCCCAAGCGTTAGAACGCTACGAGATCAGCAGCTTATTAAAAAGCCCGCAGGCACTTAATGCGATGGAACCGACAAAAGCGTTGGCTAAATCATTGTTAAGTTTACGCGGTAAAATGAGTGAAGAGACGAGAGATGCTGTCAAAAATATTATTCGCAAAGTCGTGGATGATATTTTAAGCCAGATGCGTCATCAATTCCGCCAAGCCCTAACGGGACGCCGTAATCGTTTTAAACGTTCTTTGATCCCCAATAGCCGCAATTTTGATTGGCGAGCGACAATTGCGGCGAATTTAAAAAATTACGACCAACAAAATCAACGATTGGTGATAAAAACACCGTATTTTAACGCCCGCCAGCAACAACATTTACCGTGGGATGTGATTTTGTGTGTTGACCAAAGTGGTTCAATGGCAAGCTCAATTATGTATGCGGCGGTGTGTGCCAGTATTTTAGCGGCATTACCAACTGTTCGAGTTTCCTTGATTGTCTTTGACACTCAAGTGGTTGATTTGAGCCATTTGGCGCATGATCCAGTTGAGGTATTAATGACTGTGCAGTTAGGGGGAGGAACGGATATTGCCAAAGCGATGCACTATTGTGAAAGTTTGATCCGCAACCCAAAACGTACGGTTATTTCGTTGATCAGTGATTTCGAAGAAGGTGGTGCGCTGAACCATCTACTCAATTGCACGGAGCGTTTGCATAGCCAGCAGGTCAAATTGTTGGGATTGGCAGCGTTAGATGATGAGGCATTGCCAGTTTATGATACTGAAATTGCGCAGAAGCTGGCGGATAGGGGCATGAGTGTGGCGGCATTAACGCCGGAGCATTTCGCTCATTGGTTAGCTGAGGTGATGCAATGAGTTGGAAAACAGTTTATCTACACTATGATGATGACGCATTGGCGGTATTTGCGAATGTCGGATTATTGCGCCGTGCCCGCAAAGATCTGGAAAATGACAAAGTCACACCCATTTGTTTAGCGGATGGAACTTTTACCAGTGATGGGCAGCAAGTCACATTAGATCCTCAAGGTGTGCAAAAAGCCCATTGCGATTGTTCAGCGGCGGGGTGCTGTAAGCATATCCTTGCAGCCGTGCTTTGGGTTCAATCATACGAGAGTGAGCAATCAATTGATTCTACAGAGAATAACATCAACTCTATTGACATCGAGCCTCTCTTACCAGAGCTATTAGCGTTAGATCCTATTGTATTGATAAAGCAAAACAGTAAGGCAGATTGTCGATTAGCAGTGAAGATCTTGCAGGATTGGCAAGATCACACGGTGATCGTCGACGACCAATCTAATCAGTTGAAAATAACATTACCTCAATATGAAGAGCCGATTAATTATATTCGTGGTAATGGCTTTCAGGGAATGCTTTCTTCATTACCTGAAAAACAACAAAAAGCACTGCATTTGGCTGCAATTGCCAAGGTATTTGTACAGCAGAATCAACGCTGGATTTGGCCAGATGATTTAATGCCGAGCCATGAAGCGACACTAACATTAAGTGATGATGAGCATACAGTGATCGCCACGATTCAACATTTCATTCAGGAGATGTTGCGCCAAGGTCTTTCCCATATTAGCCAGAGTAGTGCGGCACAATTACATTTACTCAATATGTCGGCACGTGCAGAAGGTTTACCTCGCTTAGCGAATTATTTAAAGCGTTTAAGCTATCAAGTGAGATTATTGGCACTGCGTCATTTCACGATGGATGAAGGGCAAGTATTGAGATTTATCGCGCAAATTCGCAGTTATCTCTATCAATTAACCCATGCAAATGATGAACAAATGCCTAGGTTACGCGCCTTTGGCCGCCGTCAATATGATACTAAAACCGACATACTCACGTTAATACCTATCAATGCCGAATGGTGGCAGACCCAAAGCGGGGCAATTGGGGGAACGTTTAGTTTTTGGGATAGCCAAGAGAAAAAAGTCGTTCAATGTAGTCAGGTACGTGCAAATACCCTTGACTCAAGCTTTACCCGCCAGAGTGTTTGGCAGACTTTAGCCATTTGGAAACAAACGGCGGATAATCTAATGCGCAGTGGTTTTGCGTTGCATAATCCGCGTTTGTCCGATGAAGGCAAGCTTGCGGCTAATGGGGATAGCTATGCGGTGAATATAGAGCCGCGTATGACAGATGATGCTTATCAATCACTAAAAAATACGCTGGGCTTTGATGATTGGAAAGCGGCAGCAACCTTTTTGAGTGAACGGGAGGAGGATGCTCAATTTGAGCCTGTCGTGTTGCATATTGAAAGCTATGAACCCTTGCACTGGAATGAGATTGAACAATGTGTGATTTGGGAAGTGAAGGATACAAATCAAAATCGGGCATTTTTACGGTTAAACTGGCAAGGTATTGAAAATAATAAAATTGATGAATTACGTTTTATCACACAAAAAAATTGGGATATCCGTGCAGTTACCGTACAAGTCGATATTTATCAGCAGCAATTACACCTGATACCCAAGACACTTTGGTTAAAAAGAGAGTTAGGCATTGAGCTGTTTTACCTCGATTTTGAATCAGTCCCGCGCCAAAAACAGTCATCTAAATTTATGACTGCTATTCGCGAGTATATGGCGAAAAAACAGCAAGATAATGCGGTATTTGTGCCAAAAACGCTGTTGGCGCAGCAAATTACTCGCCCCATTTTTTCTATTCTTGAAGCACAAAGTTGTACTGGGCGTACACAATTATCTGTCAGCCAACGTGAAGAGTTAAGCTTTGTGGCTAATACATTGCAGGATTTAGGTATGTTGTGGTTTGCAAAACAGCTGATGCACTACCTAAAGCAGGAGAATCAGACGGCGGAGAATCTCCTGCGACTGGTTTATCTTTGTGATCAATTTGAACGTTCACAAATGCTTATGCCGTTTGAATTTAATCATTAATGGGTAGGTGGGGAAAGGGAATTCCCCACCTACCCATAGACTATGTTTCTAGGGCATTTAAAAAGGTGCGTAATAATTGATTCAATGCCTGCTGCTCGTCATGAGAAAGTGATGCGACCAAACGAGATTGGTTTTCGGTATGTGCAGTCACGACACGGTTTATCAACTCGAGTCCTTCCTCCGTTAAGCTCACTAAAAAGCCTCTCCCATCATCAGGATTAACATGACGAACAACATACCCCGCTTTTTCGAGCTGATCGATGCGATTAGTCATGGTGCCAGATGTGACCATTAATGTTGCCAGCATGTCACTGGGCGTTAAGGTGTAAGGGGCGCCTGCTCGACGCAGGGTAGCAAGTACGTCAAAACTTGATCGATTTAGACCAAATTGCGTAAACACCTTTTCCATTTCACGGGTGAGGTGGTGGGCGACGTTACCTAAGCGACCAATCAGCCCCATGGCGCTGATATCAAGGTCTGGGCGTTCTCGTTCCCATTGTTGAGTGATTTTATCTATTCTATCCATCGGTAAATCATACAACAAACTATCTTGACGTCAAACTAACTTGAATTTATCTTGACCTCAAGATAAATCAATTAGAGTGTAAACATGAATAGATATTGGATTCTATTTTTAACTGCGCTGGCGCCAATTGTATGGGGAAGTACCTACTTAGTGACCACTGAAATGCTGCCTGCGGGTATGCCTCTGACATTAGCCATGCTCCGTGCTTTACCCGCAGGATTGTTACTTTTACTATTTTTACGCAAATTGCCTCAGGGGATTTGGTGGGGACGAGTACTTATGCTTGGCATTTTAAATTTTTCGCTATTTTGGTGGCTGTTGTTTATCTCCGCATACCGTTTACCCGGTGGCGTAGCGGCAACGGTGGGTGCGATACAACCGTTGATTGTCTTGTTTCTGAGTCGATGGTTATTAAATAGTCCATTATCTCGCCTTTCTATTTTTGCGGCGTTGAGTGGTATTTTTGGTGTAGCAATTTTATTACTGACGCCAAGTGCCGCATTAGATGCTACGGGAATTATTGCAGGGCTTGGTGGTGCACTTTCGATGGCGGCGGGAACGGTATTAAGTCGTCACTGGCAGCCACCCGTTTCGGCATTAACTTTTACCTCGTGGCAATTAACTGCCGGAGGGGTAGTTTTACTGCCATTCGCATTGCTTCTTGAGCCTGCATTGCCATCGTTGAGTGTTTTAAATATTGTCGGGTTGAGCTATTTAACGTTGATTGGTGGCGCACTGACGTATGCATTATGGTTCAGAGGACTCGCCATTTTAGGTCCGAGTTCTGTGGCATCATTGGGCTTTTTAAGCCCGATGAGCGCAGTGATTCTAGGGTGGTTATGGCTTGATCAACAGTTGAGTCCATTGCAGTTACTGGGAATGTTAGTGATTTTACTCAGTGTATGGGGGAGCCAAAGAGTGGAGCGCAAATTAGCCTTGAAAAGGCGACAGCAAGAGGTTTAAATAGAAAAGCGCCGAATAGGCGCTCATTTCCGATACGTGGTGATTATGCTATTTCCAGATGAAGACAATACGATCGACATTGCCTCAGATGCTTACCTTCTTAAAGGTTTTCTGCTTGGGCAAGGGGAACAAATACTCGCTGAATTATCGGCGGTGATATCCCAAGCACCTCTACGTCATATGGAAACACCCAGTGGCTATGCCATGTCAGTCGCGATGACCAATTGTGGAGATTGGGGCTGGGTGACTGATCATCATGGTTACCGTTATTCTTCGATTGACCCGAACACTCAACAAGCATGGCCGCTAATGCCTGCATTATTTAAACAATTATCGATAAATGCCGCTGAAAAAGCAGGTTTCGTTGGTTTTGCCCCCGATGCCTGCTTAATAAATCGTTATGGTGTAGGTGCGAAAATGTCGTTGCATCAAGATAAAGATGAAGCCGATTTTTCTCAACCCATTGTCTCTTTTTCATTAGGGTTACCGGCGATATTTGATTTTGGCGGCTCAACGAGAGAGCATCCTCGTAAATCCATTGAATTGGAACATGGCGATGTATTCGTTTGGGGGGGACGTTCACGACTGAATTACCATGGTGTACGCCACATTAAATCAGGGGTTCATCCGCAATTCGGCGCGTATCGATTTAACCTCACATTTCGTCGTTCACAATCAGCAAAGTAATGCGATATCGATCCCCGATAAAATATCATTGAATATTGAATAATATACGCATATAACTGTTGGCTTGTTTTTAACACAACACGAGTTAACGGTAGGTTGCCAATGTACAGTTTTATTAACGATTATAATGAAATAGCGCACCCAGCAGTGATGGAAGAACTCAATAGTTTAGTGGGTAAGCGTTTTGAAGGGTATGGTACCGACACGTTATGCGCCAGTGTGGCTGAGCAAGTAAAACAGCGTATTGGTCGTCCAGATGCAGATATTCATTTCTTTAATGGTGGAACGATCACCAATTTAACGGCTATCTCCCATGTATTAAGACCGCATCAGGCTGCTATTGCTGTGGATTCGGGGCATATTGCCGTACATGAAACGGGTGCGATTGAAGCAACAGGACATAAAGTATTCACGGTACCTTCAGCGTCCGGTAAGTTGACACCCGCATTGATTAAACAAGTATTAGCGCACCACACTGATGAGCATTGTGTACAGCCAAAACTGGTATATATCAGTAACTCGACAGAGATTGGAACGGTTTATCGCAAAGACGAACTGATTGCACTGCGCCAGATTTGTGATGAACAGGGTTTATGGCTCTTTATGGATGGCGCGCGTTTGGCATCAGGATTAATGTCTCATGCAAGTGATGTCACCATTGAGGATCTGGCTCAGTTGACCGATATTTTTTATATTGGCGGCACTAAAATTGGCGCATTAACTGGCGAAATTTT
Organism: Providencia sp. PROV209; assembly: GCF_028479485.1. Classification (NCBI taxonomy): domain Bacteria; kingdom Pseudomonadati; phylum Pseudomonadota; class Gammaproteobacteria; order Enterobacterales; family Morganellaceae; genus Providencia; species Providencia sp. PROV209. The sequence continues at coordinate 160,427 of NZ_JAMPNR010000015.1, forward strand.
AGTGATTCTAAACCCAAGCTTAAAATCTGATTTTCGCTTTAGCATCAAGCAAAAAGGTGGGTTACAGGCTAAAGGTTGGTTACTTGCAGCGCAATTTAACGCCCTGTTTAAAGATGATCTTTATTTTAAATTGGGTAAACATTTAAATGAGATGGCAATGCACTTAGCGGCATTCTTTACTCAGCAAGGTTTTGAATTCTTAGCGCCAGTTGAATCGAACCAAGTGTTTGTCGTGTTACCGGATGATTTAGCGAAAAAACTGCTTACTCACTATGTATTAAGTAGTATGCCAGCACCGGAAGCGGGTAAAACGTGTGTGCGTTTATGTACTTCGTGGTCAACAAGCGAGCAAGATGTTGAGGCATTTATTCGCGTATTTAAATCACTGCGTTAATTAAGTTAGTGTAAGCCCTGTGATTAGGGCTTACTTTCCAGCTAACAGGTGTCGTTCATGCTATCATCCTCAGCTTTAACGCTAAGCAGTGAGTTCCTTCTCAATTTTCATCACATGCTATAGATGTGAGGCAACAAATTTTTAGATAAATAGGTTATAAGTTAATGATGGTAATTTGGGTTGATGCGGATGCTTGTCCGAAAGTAATTAAAGAAGTGTTATATCGAGCAGCAGATAGAGAGAAAGTGCAAATTACGTTTGTGGCGAATCAGCGCTTGTCCGTTCCGCCTTCACCATTTTTAAAAACGTTACAAGTACCTGCGGGCTTTGATGTTGCGGATAATGAAATTGTTTTACGAGCGCAAGCGGGGGATTTAATTATTACCGCGGATATCCCATTGGCAGCAGAAGTGATGGAAAAAGGGGCTGTTGCGTTAAATCCACGAGGTGAACGTTACAGTGAGGCAACCATTCGTGAGCGTTTAACCATCCGAGATTTTATGGATACGATGCGAGCAAGTGGTGTGCAAACAGGGGGCCCCGCGAGTTTAAATCAGCGAGATCGTCAACAATTTGCTAATGAATTGGATAAGTGGTTACTGCAACGCAGAAAATCGTTGGCATAGTTGTTTTTGGGGAGCACATTTTTCGCTTAGGATGGAGTTTCAATAACCTGACATAGATTGCACTACGGTGAGTTATCTGTGTCTATAATAAAAAAATCCTCCTCAAATGTGAGACACCATGATGGATCCACTACACAGTATTGTGATTACGCTGTTTTTATTTGTTCTGACCTTTTTTAATCCTGGAGCTAACTTATTCACTGTTGTTCAAACGACGTTAAGTTCAGGTAAAAAAGCCGGATTAACATGTGGTTATGGCGTTGTCTTAGGGGATGCGATTTATTCAGGGTTAGGGTTATTTGGGCTGGTGGCTTTAATGACTCAATTTGAATCGTTATTTTCCCTGATTAAGATTTTAGGCGGTTTATACCTGCTGTATTACGCGATCAGTGTCTTTCGAAATAAAACGCAACTGTCTCTTGCAGCTGAAAATAAAACTGAAATTTTTCCGACAGGGGTTTATTTCCGTAGAGGATTAATTGCTGATCTATCTAACCCGCAAACCGTTTTATTTTTTATGAGTATTTTCTCTACGACGATTTCACCGTCAACACCGCTTTGGGCTAAACTTTTGATTTGGCTTGGAATTGTTTTAGCATCCCTTATTTGGCGTATTATATTATGCCAGACATTCTCATTATCCTCAGTTAGGCGTACTTATTCCCGTATTCATAAAGTTATTGGTAAAGGGGTTGGATTGATTTTAGGCGGATTAGCTTCTAAATTGATTTACCAAGGTATTACCGAGCTCGCCTTTAAAAAATAGACTCATGGGAAGATCAAGCATAGGAATAACCGCATAGTATTTGGCTGCCGTTCTAACATGGAACGCCGCACTATTACATTTTGCTTGTTTGGTGTTGGGGCAGGTGGATTCAAATGGCTCAAGCGGGGAAGCGTATTATCATGATCTGTTTTGGTATGTTAGTTCAGGGATATGTTGTGTATTAGAGGGGTTATTTCTATTGGGAATCGGGTTTTGTTAATTGGCTATATCATCAATATTCCGTGACGGTGTCACGTTTTTTGATGATATAGCGGAAGTTTGACTTAGTAAGGAAGTAATTTTGCCCCTTCCTGTGATGGGACTTCTTTTAATGTAATATAATAGGTATAATTCTTATTCTTCTCTGAACTTCGGGTGAAATTGGTCACCGTAAAGTTTGCGAGTGGAGAATAAAGCCTCTCACTCTCATTATCATTAAAGCCAAGTCCATCAGAAACATAAATCTCGTTTCCACTGTTACCCATGACAGTAAATATGACTTTTACCCCATTATCGCCAGACTTAGCAAAGCGTTCAGCGATATCGTATCTTGAAGAGGTGGAGAAAAACTGCCCTAATTGATAAACAGTTTTATGATCGTGATTTTTATCGGCATTAAAATGCTGTATTAATGTCTGGAGTCCTTCACTCGTCATTCTTTGCCCACGATACGTTTTCTTGTTTGTCATTGTTGGGGTATACCAGTTTTGTATTGCAGTCTCGACCAGTTGCTTCAGTTCTTCTGCATAGTATTTCAACTTAAATTTGTAATGTTTATTGCCTTTGGTAAAAATATTATCGCCATGAACACGCTCATATTCGTTGATGACGTCACTACCTCTTAAGCTTGCGCTTTGAGTGGATGAACCATAAAGATATCGCACTTGCGCATTAATCGCTTCACAGCCAGCATTACTTTGGTAAATCAATGCAAAATTGTTGTTTTGTTCATCAATTTTTTGGTCTTCGGCTTCTTGTAATTGAATCTTTTCCAATTGAGCATTAATTTGTGTGAGTTCTTTGTTAATTGAAGGAAGACTCTTCTTCTCAGAGCATATTGTCTGTGTTAATTCATTATTTTTTGTTTTATATTTAAATATTCTCCGATTGAGATAGTTACTAAATTCAGAGGCTGTAATATGGCTCTTTTTGCTCTCCGCTATTTCAGCCGCAATCTTTAACTCTGATTTATAACGGTTACCAAAAAAGAGTTTTTTTAAAAAACTGTTACTTGGTTGCTCGCGAATCTGTTTGTTTTTGATACGAATTATGCTATCACTGCCATACTGATCGGATATTTTCATCAATTCAGGTAATACTCCCTCTTGTATATGTTTAATCTCTTTTTGTTGTTCATGAAACAGACTTTGATGGCTTTCAATTGTATTATTAATTACTTTAAGCTGGTTGGTGAGCGTTTGTTTTTTCTCACTAAGTGCTTGCTTAGAAAGGGTCTGTATGTATTGAGTTGATTGAGTATTAGTATTAATAGTAGACATTGTTTTCTTCCAGAGTTAATTATATGTGTTGATATATTCACAGCTAACATACCAAACGGTTATTAAGTAACTTGCAAAAAGCAATGTTATGCATGGAAAATCACCAATATCTAAAAAAATGGCGAAGGTTATTTATATGATGGAAGGGGACATTCCTCGTTGGCGGTCAGTTTGACCCATTCAGAGACTTCATCATATGTCCCTTTGAATACCACTCGATCCAATTTTTTACTCAATTGATAACGATACATCGGGTCATAATATTCATGGAGAAGCGGGGTTAGCCACGAAAAATGGACATCAGTTTTTTCGGTTTGGCGCTGAGCGATTAAAGCCTCATCGAGTAATTTTGTTAGCTCAATGGCTCGTTGGGAGCCTAAACGTTTACGTATCGCATACAATCCATGATGTAAATATTCACTGTAGGCAATCCAACCTTGTTCTTCACCGAATGCAGTCAAAAAATCATGGGTCATTCGGTCAAAGTATTCTTCTTTTAACCTTTCAATGCGCCGCTCAAAAGGATCTTCAACAACAGCGATGGTTGCGGTTTCCATTGCTCGACGTAGTGAATCAGGCAGGCTGTTAACACCAATCGCACGACCTTCATCTTCTACTATCCATCGGTTGTGCTTGGGGGCTTTTTTTAACATAGAAACCGCTAGATGGTTCTCGAACGTGGCTTGTGAAAACTGGGTTTCTAATGTACGGCCAAAAGAGGAGCCGCGATGATGAGCAATCCCTTCGAGATCAATTCCATTATCGAAGCTTTGGACCAATAATGTTTTTCCATTCCCCGTACAGCCACCAATTAATAGTATTGGGCGCAGTGCTAATTCATCAATGGCATCAAGGGTGGTTTGGCGCAAATTTTTATACCCTCCATTGATGAGTGGGTAGTCTATACCGGCGTCTTTTAGCCATTGTTGTGCTATATGCGAACGCATTCCACCACGAGCACAACAAAGATAGCCCTCAGGGTGTTGTTGGCACACTGCTTTCCAAGCATTAATTCGGTTTTCTCGCACTTCTCCAGATACTAATTGATGACCTAACTCGACGGCTTTTTTTGAACCTTTTTGTTTATAGCACGTACCTACAGCAGCACGTTCCTCGTCATTCATTAACGGTAAATTGAGTGCAGATGGCATGGCACCTTGTTTAAACTCAATAGGAGCACGAACATCAATAATTGGGGTGTCAGAAGCGAGGATCTGGCGAATTTCAAGAGTGGATAGCGCTAATTCCATAATAAATAAAATGATTCATATCAATTCAGATTTCAATGAAGGCTACTATACTCCTAAATAGGCAGGATGGCACCTTATCTGGGACGAAAAGAGAATGGAGTGCTATATTGAAAGTCGTCTTTCAACTTTCGAAGGGGTAATGACATGAAAATACTAACGCTGCAAGAAATGACTGAAACTCAAAAAATGCGGGTGAGACAACGGTTAGCTCAAGAGCGTAAAAGTGTAGGGCGTGATTTAACCAATTCAGAAGAGAACAAAGTCAGAAAACAGATCATTACTGAAATATCAGCTGAAGTTGAAAAAGAAGTGAAAGCAAAAAGAACCCAAAAGAAAAAAGAACGTGTAAGTGAAAGTTCTGCGACATACAACTGGTCATCGAATAACCATACTCGAGGTCATCGCTAGCAAAATTTTAGTATTCCATCCCATATTCACTCGATGAGCACTTACTGGTAAGTGCTTTTTTTATGCCATAAAAAAAGCCAAGTTTTTTAAATATTACAGGCGTATACTGATTATTAGCATTCTTATAATTGCAATTTAAATAATATCAGTGGGGCTGTAATATGACTCTGAGCAAGACAGAAGAACATGAACCGTTTGGTACTTTACTTGGCTATGCCCCTGGTGGTGTTGCGATTTATTCATCAGATTACAGCTCTATTCCTGATCTCGAAAAGCAAGAAGATATCTCTTTTCGCAGCTATATCAATAATGAGTACATGGGCTATAAATGGCAATGTGTTGAGTTTGCCCGCCGCTTTCTTTACCTCAACTATGGCGTCGTATTCACGGATGTCGGGATGGCGTATGAAATTTTCGCATTACGCTTTTTACGCCATGTGGTAGACGATGGTATTTTGCCATTACGCGCCTATAAAAATGGCAGTCGCATGAAGCCTTCCGCGGGGAGTTTGTTGATTTGGGATGAGGGCGGCGAATTTCAACATACTGGGCATGTCGCTGTTATTACAAAAGTTTTTGACAACAAAGTGAGAGTTGTGGAGCAAAATGTTTTGCACCATAAACTACCTGTGGGGCAACAATGGACTCGAGAACTTCCGTTAACGTTTGATGACGGAATCTATACGTTATCTGACACATTCACAGATACCACAATCCTCGGTTGGATGGTACAGACGGATAATGACCAGTATGCCTATGAAGAGCCTGAGATTGATCCCCAATTAATGAAGTTGCATGCTGCTAGAGTAGATAGCCAAATTAATTTCAATCAGAATTGGTTAGATGAATCTAACCCTATCGAATTAGCGTATGTTAAGGCGAATCACGGTCATAAGATTAGTGCCGATCCACACGAGTATTTCACGATTTCAAGTACCGCTGAAAACCAATTGATGCAAGCGACAAACGAAGTTCACTTGATGTATTTACATGCAACTGAAAAAGTTTTGAAAGATGATAATCTTTTGAAATTATTTAATATTCCTGAAATCCTTTGGCCTCGTTTACGTTTGTCATGGCAAAATAGAAGGCATGACATGGTAACGGGGCGACTTGATTTTTGTATGGATCAGCGAGGACTGAAAGTGTATGAGTACAATGCGGACTCAGCATCTTGTCATACAGAAACTGGATTAATCATTGATAAATGGTCAAAAATCAGTGGGATAAGCACAGGATGGAATCCCGGTGAGCGCTTGCAAGAATTGCTCACAGATACTTGGAAGCATACAACAGCAAAACCCTTTATTCATATCATGCAGGATAAAGACAATGAAGAGGACTATCACGCACTGTTTATGGCTCAATCGATCATTGCTGCAGGATTTGAATGCAAGATTATTCATGGTTTAGACGAATTAGTCTGGAATGAAACGGGTCAAGTTGTGGATGGTGATGGGCGAATACTTCAATGCGTATGGAAAACATGGGCATGGGAAACTGCGTTGGAACAATTACGCCAAGAAAGTGAGAACGATATTAAATTTTCGGGTTTGCCTATCCGAACAGGACACCCTCACCATAATGATGTTCGATTGATTGATGTGTTGTTGCGCCCAGAAATTTGTGTTTTCGAACCGTTATGGACCGTGATCCCTGGTAATAAAGCTATTTTGCCTATTTTATGGTCACTGTTTCCGCATCACCCATATTTATTGGATACCGACTTTGAAATTAACGATGAGTTACGTCAAACCGGTTATGCCGTGAAACCGATAGCGGGGCGTTGTGGTAACAATATTGGCTTGGTGGATCATCAAGATGAAGTTCTTGATGAAACGTGTGGTCAATTTGCCTATCAAGAGAACGTTTATCAACAACTGTGGTGTTTGCCTAAAGTTGCTGACCGTTATATTCAAGTGTGTACCTTCACCGTTGGCGGGCATTATGGTGGCGCATGTTTGCGTTCAGATCCTTCTTTGGTGATTAAGAAAGACAGCGATATTGAGCCTCTTTGGGTGCTTGAAGACGACGAGTATTTAAAGCAAGGTAACTAAAAAAATGGCGCTATCTTTGATATTGAAGATAGCGCCACTTTCGACAGACGACTAATTAGAATTGGTACACTAAACCAAGACCTAATACGTTATCAGTGTTGATATCGTGATCACGCGTAAAATCATTTTTATTGAGTAAGTTAATTTTGTAATCAATCACGGCAGACATGTTGTTATTGAAATCATAAGCGGCACCAACAGCCAAATATTTAACTAAATATTTGCTACCGTAATCACCCAAATCTTTCCCTTTAGATTGGTTATAGCCAATAGAAGGGGTTAGACCAAAATCTAAAGTATAAGTCGCTACAACTTCTAAGTTTTCTGATTTATTCGCAACAGCCTCTGCATCATCATGACCATAACGGGTTGTATTCAGGGCTTGACCATACATTGCGGCGAGGTAGAAATCTTCCCATTCAAATTTACCACCGACATTCCAAACTTCCGCTCGTTTACCGGTTGCGCCAACTGAGCCATCACGTTGTCCAGGAGTACGCGTTGAATTGGCATAGCCACCACCCAACGTGACGCCGTAACCTAATTCATAAGCGGTTGAAAAGCCGTAACCATCACCGTTGTTTTGTAATGCATCATCGCCTGAAGATTTGTTTTGATCGCCATTTTTTCCTTGGTATTGCAGGGCAAAACTTAATCCATCAACATAACCGAACATATTATTATTACGGTAAGTGAGTAGATTACGGTTACGACCTGTCATGAAGTTATCTTCTTGATCCATGGTGTCTGCGCCCCATAAAGGCAGAACATCAGTCCAAGCGTTAGTATCGTAAATCACACCATAGTTACGACCATAATCCAGTGAACCAAAATCAGCAAACTTTAACCCTGCATAGGCTAAGCGATTTTGGTTTTCATTGTCACTCTCAGATTTATTGGTTGGTGTCTCCCACTCATAGCGACCATAGCCAGTGAGTTGATCGTTGATTTGGGTGTCACCACGGAACCCTAAACGAACGCGTGAATCATCACCATCCTCACCACTTTTCGAGTCTGCAATATAGTGACGTACGTCAATTTGTCCGTAAACATCAAATTTATTGCCATCTTTGTTATACACTTCGGCGGCATTCGCTGAACCGGTGACGGCTAGAATTGTGATAAGTGTTGCTAATTTATTGTATTTCATATAAAAATCCTTTAAAAAGCGTATAAATCAGTTGATTTTATGCATAGATAAGAAATAAATCGCACATATTATCAATGTAAGTTACTAATTCAGGCAATCAAAAATTAAATGAGAATTATTCAATAAGTCGATTAAACTGAACTAAATGTGATTACTCGCAAATTATATTGCTAAGTCATTGTTTGAACGGTAATAACAGAATACTGAGGAGTTCAGGGTTATGGCTTCATTGTGGTGAGCCATAACCCTTTAAGAATGAAACTAGAGCTAATTTAAAAATAAATCTGTTTGTAGTTTTTGTGCAATGGGGCAACATAATTGAAGATGTTGCCGTTTAAACCCACGCTGAAATAGCCAAAACCACTCTCCGCTATTGTCGAGTATTAGACCTGCATCTCGATAGCCGGCTTGATAAAGTACGGGATGGTATTTTGCTAATCCGCCATTTATTGGCACTTGAAGATAGATAAGCCGACCATGAGGCAACTCACTGAGTTCATTGATAATGTCTTGTGTTACTTGGTGAATAATGACGTTTATGCGCGCATTAACATCAGTTATTTCTATCGGAAACGCGTGTCGTATTGACTCGATGGAAGACGGTGATTTGTTACCGAATGGAACACTCAGTAATGAAAGTGTATTTGGTTGTCCGTTCATCTTACCTAATGTTGGCACGGGTCTAGGTTGTAAAGCCTGAACACCGACAACAACGCTCTCAAAATGACCCGATTCAAATGGTGAACTGACATAGTCCCGTAAAAGAGCTGTCGTATGGAAACCTAGATTTATTGCCAACTGCTGTGAACGAGAATGGCTACATACCATTTTAATAGTGAGTGTTGTTAATTGCTGTTTATGTGCTTCATCATATAGGTACTTGCCAAGTTTGAATGCTATACCACGATGCTGGGCCATAGGATGGATAACAATCATCGCCAACTCTGCACACGTGGCGTGGTTATTCTCCCGTCTTAAGGCTGCGTGTCCGATAATCTTATTATTTATTACTGCGACAGCACTGTACCAATTGTGTTGTGTATTACGCCAAGTGATCATTGCTGGAACATAAAGATCAGAATAAACATAGCGTTCAGCGTATATCTCACGAAAGAGAGCGCTGATTTCATTGGCATCTGTGACTTGAAAGCGCCTGATAATCATCTTCTACTCTTCTTCGTCACATATGTACGGCGATCGATAATGCGCTGTAATTTACCCGTTCGAGTGCTACAGATGAGCTCATCGGGTTTGCACCATTCAATAATCCAATGTAATGGTTCAGATTTATGACTCTCTGTTTGGATGATATTAAACAGCATATCGGAATGCGTTTTATTGCCGGAAAAAGCAATACGTAATGTTAATTGGTTACTGTGTTCATCGTGCGCCAATATTATTTGCCATTGTTGTCTACCGAGTTTTTCGGTAATAAGCATGTCAATATCGTCAGGGTAAATCGTCGAGAGACCAACTCGGATGCGATGACCAAAACTACTTCGACCTTGCAAAATGAACTTACGAGCCGGTTTTCCCATAGGTTCCGACCAAGCAGCAATATCACCAACAGGGTAGCGAATCAGCGGCATAAGTTTGCGCGTTAAGTTTGTGACAACCAGCATGCCTGTCCGATTTTCATCCTTAATAGGTTCACCCGTCATCTCATCAATAATTTCGATAATAGTTTCGGGTTCAAAAACTCGGTGCTCACCAACATGACACTGTGGGTCACTCTGACCTATCAAACCTGAATCAACACCGGCACACCCGATAGAGGCAATACGGGCATGAGGAAAAATACGTTTAAGTAATAATAATTGTTCTGCAAATAAGCTTTCGCCGCCAAAGAGAATAAGCGAAATTTCAAATAGTTGCTTATGTTGCTCCTCAGCTTTTGCTGCTAACCGTAATAACGTGGCGGGCACACCAGCGAGGACATTGATTTTATATTGGCTTATTTGATCAAATAAGCTTTGAGGCTCTATTGACCCACTAAATGGATATTCACATATGGGAATATCCACATGGGAAAGCGCCTGATGAATGAATAAGAAGCTAGAGTATAGGTCTCCAGCAAAGAATAGATTTCCAACGCGATCGCCCGATTGTAATTGGACTGATAGGCTACGGCTAAAGCTGGTCACGAAGGTACGCCATTCGCTACGAGTATAGAGGGATAATTTACAGGCACCACTGGTGCCTGCTGTTTTAAAGGCAAAACCATCGGTAAAAGGGGCAGTTAATACTGGCCAACGGGTCAACTCATGACTTTCAGCCCAATAATTTGCAGGTTCAATCAGAGGTAAATCACATAGCTGCCAGCCATGTTTGGGAACTTGCTGATAATGTCGAGCATAATAAAGAGAATGCTGGCGAGCAAATTCGACAAGTTGTTCAAGAGATAATGTGGACGTGTCATTCATATATGTTTTCATTGTAGTTATATTCATCTATTCCAACAGTTATGTTTGGGAATGCTTAACGTTTATCTATGACTAATGGTGTTTTTCCACTATGAGGATGACGCTCAAACTCAATTAATGGGCGGCTTATTACTTCAATTTCAAGTAAAGCAGCATCGAGTATCATTAATAGTAGAGGATAACTTTTGACACGATTCTTAACTTCGGTTGCATCACCGTCCGTCAAAATACGTATCCGTTCTGATCGGCTATGAGGATTGTGATCTAAAATGAATTGTACGGGAGCCTCTGCCAATAGAGCCAGTTGTTGCATAGGGATAAATGCTGTCCCAATACGTGTTAGATTGTCATGACGTCCCAGTAATTCAAAGCGTGGAGTGAGGGCACCGCATGCACAAGGACCTTTAACCCAACGCCCAAGATCGCCAATATCGTAGCGAATAACCCGATGACCTTCACGGTTTCTGGAGGTAAAGAGTAAACGACCTATTTCACCAAATTTAACGGGAGTATCGTTCTGAATCTCGACAATCTCTAGCCACTGGATATCTGCCATTAAATGAAATACGCCATCTCTACTTGCTTTACAGGAATGACCCAGAGTACCTGCATCTATGGAGCCATATAGTACAGAACGGATGATTTCGATATTAAAGCTATGCAAAAATTCTCGCTGGGCATGGCTCATTGACTCACCTCCAGTCAATAATTTACGAATGCCGCCATAACGACGTAGCCGAGATTCTTGTTGCTGGAATAACGAGGAAAGGGTGCTTGGCATACCGAGGAGAGTATTGACTTGCTGGCTCTCGATCATTTTGACAATTTCGTCATAGTTGGTATTTTTCGGTCCTCCCATTGGAAGATGCATCACATCGGCTTTATCAAGGATGGTGAAAAAACTGAGTAATCCACCATATAAATTTCCGGAAAACATCAAATTCAGCACCTTGTCATTCACAGGGTCGAGACCCGCAGCGTATATCCCATCCGCAGCAGCTTGCATTTGAAGGTGGTAATCACGATAAGTAAAGCCTGATAGCTTAGGCGTACCACAGCTACCCCCACTGCGGAAAAATAATTTTGCACTAGGTTGAATCGCGTTTTCAGTGAATAACGATTTATCCATAATGGGTTGTTCGATGAGTAAACTGGGCGCTTGTGGAGGGAGATTGAGCGTGGCTAAACCTGATAAATTCTTTGCATCAAGGGTTACGCTAACCCGTCTAACCAGTTGGTTTAATGCAAAAACACCATCGTGCGGCTCCCCGTTATATCCTGAATGCATACTTGCTGGTGTTGTAATGCGATTAACTCCAGCAGTCAATAATAGCTGGCTCAGACTTGCCGTTTCATTTGTTGTCGCGATGAGCGCACAGGTTTGCAAGTAAGCACGCCATGGACGTAAAGTTTCAATCAGTTTATGGCGAGGCAATGGGCGCAATAAAAGTGTTCTATATAGCGGGGATGGTTCAAATTCAACCGTATTTTTTAGCCAGATACGCCAGTTATCACCTTTCCAGCATCGGTTTTGCGCATCAGTAAAAACACGGTCTAATTCGTTAAAAGCGTTTGTGGCGGTAATGTCCGCTGCAGATTTTGCATCTGGTTGCTGAAAGAGCCAATGATGACAACGTCGATGCATTGCTTGTGCAAGATGGTGACCCATTTTGATAAGCGCTGGCAAGGATTCGGTATCGACAAAGATAATTTGTGGACTTGAGCATGCCTGTTGATTGAATCGGCAAACTTCATCTGCCAGTTCATCTAGCTGTTTATCGTTAATGGTATTTTGCGTTATCCAAGCAAAGCTGATTTTATGCCCCCAGGGGATCCAACGACAATTAGGTGAAAGCTGATTTCTGATAGTTGTTAGTGTGTTATCGCCTCCCCATGCTGAAACGCCATCAACATGTTTCATCAAGAGGGGAAGACTATTTATTGCGATGGGTAAAATGGCAATATAGTTCGCCAGCGTATGGGTTTCATCACATTCAAGAAATGCCTGTAACAATGTAAACGTCACACCTTGTTCACTTGTACTTGTTCTCAGCCAGTTAATATTACCGACTAACAAACTTTCTATTATTGCCAGAAAAGGAAGTAATGTGGCATTTGCTGGCGTGATATGCAGCACTACGCCAAGGGGACGCCAACTTTCAAATTGAGGCTGAGATAAATGGAAACGTCGTAAAGAAAAGGGGTCGTTCCCCAGTTCATGTTCGAGTTTAAAGCGCAATGCTTGGGGATGGCACAATTGCCTAATTTCTTTTCGAAGTATTTCATCAACTTGAGGCAAAAAAGAGCGCTCTTCTAATCGAGTGATAAAACGTTCAGCACAAGCCAATAGGGCATCGAGAGGTAAAAGTTGCCCCAACGTGATAGGTAACATATCAGTCAATATGTTAAGGGACTGCTCGGGATTAAAGCTAGGGTAATATTTTCCATAAATGAAATACATATTATTTTCCTTGCAGTAACTCTGAAGCGGCTAATGCACAACTTCGTGTTTCATGTTGAGTTGCACGCCCAATCAGTTGGAACCAATCCGTTTGTATGCCGCATCCACACTCAGCGGCTTGATGGAGGATGGCTAAATCACTCATTACGATGCTATGTGCTGGGCAAGAGGTGATATATGGAGACACAAAGTGTAAAAAGCCACTTTCTCCATATCCTTTAATTTCAAAGGAATAGGTATCGCGGACCCACGCTTTGGCGTATACCGGAATATGGAAATTGTGATGAATACATTCAATATAAGGAACGCCATGTTCAATGGCACCATAACCATCTCGACAACGTTCATCAATGATCCCGAATTGCTCTTGAAGCCTTTTATAGAGTATGGTTTTCGGTATTTCTTGGTCTGCATATGTTTTCCAACCACCGCTGAAAAGTGTTAGTGAATTAGCAGGTAAAGCAAGCGGTGGTAAATTCATTTCTTTCATCATTTCAAGCACAAACCAGATAAAAGCAGGAAAGCCAAAGATACGTACGGGGGCATCATCGAGAGCAAAGTGCTGCAGTGCTTGAATTACCCCAAATGGATCAAATTCATAACCTTTTCCTGTATGACGCAAAGCATAAACAACCTGTTTGATTGGTGCGTACTTGCATAAAAATTGATCGGTATAGGCTGTGCCTAGTGTGATGGCATCAATAGGCTCGTAACTGAGCAAAAGATAATTACACGGTGTTTCTGGGGTAACCCATTCATAATATTGAAATATGTGGTCTAACATACCTTGTAGAGATTTAATACTACGTTCATCAAAACGCATACGACTTTTTTGCCCCATCGTGCCTGAAGATGTTAGCTCCAGTGCGTTATGACCCGTATGACTGAGTAAAAGGTTATATTTGAAATAGTTAGCAAAGATTGGGGGTAAATCACTCCATGAGCTGAGCTGTGGAGATTCAGGGTCAATATGATGATGAATTAACCATTGCGCATATTTGGGTGTGTTTTTGACATGAAAAGCAGTGAGTTCTCGCATCGCGTTGTTGAACAATAATTCACTTGCCGCTGTACAATGATAAGGGTGCTGTAGTTTACATAACTCGTCCACAGCAGGGACTGATATCATGAGATATTTCCTTTAAAAATCGTTACATCCAAGGAATACTCAGAAAGTATCCAGTTTAGGATGTTTTTCATTATTCTTTTATATTTCAATTAATTAATGATATTAGTGCGTGAGGTATGTCAACATTACAATAGCTGCCTAATACCATTAGAGGATGATAAACGGATGGAAAAAAAACAAAATTATTAAGATTGTTAGACAGTAACAGCAAAATAAGCGAGTTATGCAGGAGGGGGCTACGGTTAAAAGGAAGATATTGTTGGTGAGCTATCATTGTAATGGCGGTCAAAAATAGAATATGACTGCCATTAATTAATGATGGTTAATTGAACGATTTTTCATTCAGGCTGTTTCGTAATAATCCCATCGCTATAATAATGCCAACTCCTATAGCTAATCCCATGATATTAACGAAGTCCCATCCCATAAAATAAAAAGCAAATCCTGCAATTAGACTACCAAAAGCGCCAAAACCAAAAATCAGGAAATCTGTTGCACCCTGAACTTTGGCTCTTTCATGCTCATGGTAAGTTTTTGGTAATAAATGCGTAGTGCTGATTAAAATAAAGTTCCAGGCTAATCCTACCAGCGTCATTGTGAATAAAAAATGTGCGTAACTAGAGCCAGTGAAACCAATAATATTGGCAATGACTAAACACATTGCTCCCAACCAAACGAAGGTTTTTACACCAAAACAACTAATAAGCTGCCCTGTAAAAAATGAAGGGGCAAACATACCTAATATATGACACTGAAATACAAAGGTGATAGCCGCGAAATCAAATCCTTGAGCTTTCATTGCCAATGGAAATGTTCCGACCATATATACGACTAAGGCATAACCCATGGCACTGACTACAGCAATTAACCGTAATAGTGGTTGAGAATATAGCTGCAGATATGAGCGATGTACCAAGGTATACTCTGTTTTTATTTGAACTTGGTGCGGTTTTAACGGTAAAAATAGTAACAGAATAAATGCAAGAATATAGATAATGGACAGGGCACCAAAAGTGCCCATAAATGGGTAATTGGCGATTATTGTTCGAGTTGAAACGGCAAGTGATGGACCAATTAATACAGCGATAATTCCACCACTCATGGTTAAGCCAATGGCTTTTGAACGTAATGAAATAGGCGTTTCTTCTAATGCGACAAATCGGTATTGCTGAGCTGTACCGATAGCAATACCGGTAAAAAATGTGCCAATAGAGAAAAGCAGTAAACTTTGCGTATAAACACCAATAATGGCAAATAATGCGCCAGCTAATCCCCCCATATTTCCAAGAATAAATCCTGACCGCCGACCAAATCGCATCATAAAGTGTGCCATGGGAACGGAGGTAAGAATTAGTCCAATATATTGTGCGAGAAGCGGGACTGTCGCGTAGGCAGGGTCGGCAGAAAGTTGTGAACCGACTAAAACGGCGACAGATAATACCAGTGCATTTCCTGTCGTAAATAGCGCCAAAGCGGCAGCAAGCCAAAAAACAGAACGAGGCATAATCATTCCTTACTGTTTATTAAAACAAGTCAAAGTAGAGGGTAAAAATGAATATGCCGGATGATACAACTTCAAGTTAACTTTAAGTCAAGGGGTGTTTTTAGTCAGCTTTGCGATATTGTGTTTTAAGCTTACGGATAAAATTTTCTGGAATTTAGGGCACTGTAAGTGATTCTCTGCTGTACACTGTTCAACGTGTATTAATCCTTGTTTGAGTTTTTGTAACTCTTGAATTTTCTGATCAATTTCATCTATTTTTGACCGAAGAAGAGGGCGTTCAATGCCTTTTTCTGCAAGCTTACCGAGTATTCCAACGATTTCATCTAATGAAAACTGTGCTTGTTTTGCCAGAATAATCAATGAAAGGTGAGTAAGAACGTCAGGGCTATACATTCGGGTAAGCCCTTTACGACCGATAGGATTAATTAGACCTTTACTTTCATAGAAGCGGATCGTAGCGGCAGTGAGACCTGTAAGGTCAGAGACTTGGCTGATAGAGAGTGTTTTCATAATATTTTATTTATGTAAAAGATGAGTTCTGGATCATTTTCATCAAGATTATTAATTTGTCCACTAGGAATAAAGCCAGATTTTAATAGCAACTGTTGCATCAATAGGTTCGATTGATTTGTGGATGTGAATAATTTAGGATGTTGGCAATGGTTCTTTAAGGCGTTTAATAACATATTGCCAATACCTTGGTGGCGAAATTGTTTACCAACCATGATCATTTCAATAAACCCACAGCCAAAAAAGTGGTAATTCAATACACCATATCCTAAAACCTCCCCGTTTTCCTCGGCAAGATAACAGTGCTTATTTTCAACCCAATTTTGAATTTGCTGAACACGCGTAAGATCTGTTACCACGCAGGTATCAAGACATAGTTAATGTGGTGACATCAGATAAACAAGCGGAGCGAATAATCATAAATATCTTTTTCTCTCAATGAATAAAGGTTGTCCATTAACGGTAGGCTACTTATTTTAAAGTACAGGAATGGATAGGATAGGGCATCAATATTTGGTCGAGGTATTAATTTTCAAATTGAAGTCGATGAAATTGAACCCATTTTGGCATCATTAAAAGAAGCAAATATATCACTATTTTCTGAGCCACAAGAGGTTTGGTACCAAGCGGATGATATTGAGCATGGGCAAATTCAATTTTTAGTACAAGATCCTGACGGTTATTTATTACGTTTAGTTAAAATTATAGGTGAGCGTGACGTTAGACATAATTAAGCTGTCAACACATTGGGATCTCTACGGCTATTTGCGGTGATTTTCCCATGGATCAGTGGAAGGCAATTGAGCTTCTTCAATAGAATCATCTTCTAGCATATCAAGATAGAGAGCTTCAACTTCAGTCCGTGCCCACGGCGTTCTACGAAGGAACTTTAAACTGGATTTAATACTCGGGTCTTTGTTGAAACAATTAATTTTGATAATACGACCTAGTTGTGACCATCCATAGTGGTTTACCAATGCGGTTACTTGCATTTCAAGTGTAATTCCATGCAAGGGATCTTTAGAAAGGCGCTCATTCATTTTTATTACCTTAACGGATGCTTCATATTTTTAAAGTTTGCGAAGATTACAAGAAATAAAAGATAGAGGCAATCGATACAAGATTGGTCATGAAATAAAAGTCAGCTTATACAAAGTTGACTATCAGGTGTTTGGACTTTTAGATCATGGGAGATAAAAGAAAGGGGTGCACCATAATATGTTCTCAGGCATCGATATTTAAGTCCATTCATTCTATTTAACATAATATGCATTATGCGAATCTATGTATGAAATAAAGAAATCCAGTGTTCTGGCTGGTTAATCGTGTTGGTTCTTTTTCAGCTATAAACTCAGCTCGACCTTATAAATCTTTTGTTTTGAAGTGATTCCTACAATCTACTGATGGCATCTGTTAGTTCTCATGCTTCAGATATTCCCTCAAAAGTTATTAACCGACGTTTGATGCCAAACAAAAATATGACAGTGTATTACTTCTATAATGACAGGCTTATTTACTCATATAGATGTGGTCACATGGTTAACAAACTAAATCTTAACTGGCCTGAATTTTTAGAAAAATACTGGCAGAAAAAACCCGTTGTATTGAAAAATGCATTTCCTGATTTTGTCGACCCGATCACTCCGGATGAACTCGCTGGTTTGGCGATGGAACCGGAAGTTGACAGCCGCCTAGTCAGCTTTATTGACAATAAATGGGAAGCGAGTCACGGTCCGTTTGAGGACTACAGCGAACTAGGCGAAAAAGGATGGTCACTGCTAGTGCAAGCTGTTAACCATTGGCATATACCGGCCGCTGAGCTGGTCAAACCGTTTCGGGTACTACCTGAGTGGCGTCTAGATGATTTGATGATTTCTTATTCGGTGCCTGGCGGTGGTGTTGGACCGCACATTGATAATTATGATGTATTCATCATCCAAGGAATGGGACGTCGCCGTTGGCGCGTGGGTGACGCCCTTCCCATGCGTCAGTTCTGCGCACATCCGGCATTATTGCATGTCGAGCCATTTGAACCGATTATTGACGTGGAAATGGTACCGGGAGATATTCTGTACATCCCGCCTGGATTTCCTCACGATGGTTTCACCTTTGAAGATACCATGAACTATTCTGTCGGCTTTCGCGGTCCGACCGGACGCGATCTGCTGAGCAGTTTTGCAGACTATGCGCTAGAACAGGATCTGGGTGGGATAAATTATGGCGACCCTGACCTGAAAGTGACCAAAAATGCGGGAACCATGGAGATTCATGAGGTGGAACGCCTACGAGCTATGATGATTGAAATGATCAGCAAGCCTGGTGATTTTGAACAATGGTTAGGTCGTTTTGCAACCACTCCACGCCATGAACTGGATATTGCGCCTGTTGAACCGGTGTATCAGCCGGAAGAAGTACTGAGCGCTCTAAATGCCGGTGAAAAACTGATACGACTGAGCGGGCTACGTGTTATGAGAATCGGAGATCATTTCTTCGTTAATTCAGAAGGTTGGAATACCACAGAAATAAAGGCTGCCGACGCATTGTGCCAGTTTACAGAAGCCGGAATAAATGAACTCGGTGAAGCACTGGAGAACCCAATTTTTGTTGCGGAGTTAACAGAATTTATCAATCAGGGATATTGGTATTTCGACGAATAAGTGGCATCAGACTGACAAGATAGAACACCTGTTGACGGGGGTTCTATCTCAAGTCACTCGGTTACCAAAAGTTGCTGCTACATCTTTCGTATAATTGAACCGAATGACATTTTAATATGTTGACAACCCTACTATCTCCCCTTTTTTTTAAGTAAACCCTTGAAGTTAAAAATCATTTCAAAAAGGTCCGTTACGAATAACGGTTAGGATAATCACTGTACTTTAGGCTTATTCTGTTATCTCCGCGAATCAAAATCCAATATGATTTATAAAATATATTTATTTAAGTCATGGGGTATTCGCATGTTTGTCATACATAAATTCACTAAAGGGATTTTATTCGTTTCGGCGTTAGCGTCATGGCAAGCATTTGCTGAATCTACGCCTGTCCTTCATCCCCTTAAATTAAATCAAGCTACTGTCTTTTTACGTGGTGCAGAGTTAACAAATAGTGCAACCGTAAATTTGCCACAAGGTGAAAGTCAGATCATTTTTACACATGTTGCGGACCATATTGACCAAAAAAGTCTCTCAATTAGCTTAGATAATGATGATGTTTTAATTCGTTCTATTGATGTGCAAACCGTGGCGGTAGATCCAGTTTATTCGGGAGAAGCGGCAAACTTAAAAGCACAAATAGAGGCAATAACAACACAAATAGCGGAACTCAATATCAAGATAAAAGTAGGCGATAATCAACTTGCCTTACTAAAAGACCAACGTTTTTTTGGGGAAACGACGGCACTATCCCTCGAACAATCCGCCTCTAAGCTGGAATTTATCCGTAAACAGATGTCCACTATCTTGGGGGAAAACCTAGCATATCAACAACAGATTGAAGCATTGACAGAAAAACAAGGACTCTTACAAACTCAATTTGAGGAGAATATTCCCAGTAATATTGGCGAGCAAACTCAAATTGTGCTGAATATCGAAACGCCCAAGAACCTGACCAGCAACATGCAAGTGTCGTACGTGACTCCTGATGCTGGCTGGTCACCGAGTTACGATATTCGTGCAAAAAGTATTGATAAACCAATTAATATTACTTACAAAGCTGACGTTATCCAAAATACGGGACTGGATTGGGATAAGGTAAAACTCACCCTTTCCTCTGCAAACCCAACTCGCAATATCACCCCGCCATTTTTAACGCCGTGGCTATTGTCTATCTATGATGAATACAATCAAAGCTATGCGAATAACAAAATGTCAGCCTCCATGGATATGGCGATGCCCGCAGCCCCCGTTGATGAAATTTCCGCAGTAAAAAAACGCAGCCCTGGTATGGCAAACTACGTCTCGACAAATACTAATGGCGTCAATCTTAGCTATGACATTGCATTGCCATTCAGCCTAGCCTCTACGCCTAAAGCAAAATCCATTACCATCAAACAAGCGGATGTGGATGCAAAGTATCGTTATACGTCCACACCTAAAATTGCTGAAGAGGTCTATTTGCAGGGGCAGATTGATGATTGGGATAGGCTGAATTTACTTAATGGTCCCGCCAATATCTATTTTATGAATAGCTATGTGGGGAATTTTTATGTCAATTCCAATCAATTAACTGAGACATTGGATATTCCATTTGGCGTGGATGATAATATTCAAATTTCTCGAGTCAACAATGCCAGTGTACGTAGCAAGCCCTCATTTATGGGGTCTAGCGTTGAACAAAAAGAAAGTTTCTTAATTAAAGTACGTAACACACGGAATAATGACATTAAATTGTCTGTTTATGACCAATTGCCTATCAGCCGCGATACAGATATTAAGGTACTTAATCCTGAATTCACAGGCGGAAAATTGGATGAGAAAGAAAACAAAATTGAGTGGGATTTAACGCTTAAACCTCAAGAAGCTGTTGAATTACCATTAAGTTACACACTGAAGTACCCTAAAAATAAGCAAATTAATGGGCTGTAGTTAACGGAATAAGCAAGGTGTATATAGCACTTTGCTTATTCAACTCAATATTATGCCGCTTAACGTAAGTGTAAAAATGGTGCTCCCTTCCTTGGTGTTCATTTTCTATCGCTTATGCAAACGTTGATTTGATAAATTTTTCCATTTCATAAGCAAGAATAAATTGTACTTCTTGTGAGGGATGTACTTTGTCATTAAAAATATATTTATGATTAATTACCATTTTTTTATTTTTAAATAGTTTGATATACCATTTCTTATAGAAGCTTTCTTTGGTGTTGTAATCAGAAATTTGATTAGCTTCATTTATGATGACTTTCATCTTTTCACCAATATCAAAGTAATGAATGCGAATATCGCTGTTTTTATTGCGAGAATTTAGTTTTTCAATCATCAATTTCGTTCTAGCATTATGAGTATCTGTTAGTACTGCTAATTCAGTTTGTCGTTGGTGAGAACGCCGTGCTGCTGCAGGGGTTGATGACATATCTGGAGTACCAACGACTACAATATTTTTAGCTCCTTTTCTTATTAAAGTTTTAATGTTTTCCCGTTGATCTGCCACGACTTTTTCTGTGTTATATTTATGTAGCGTCATATAATCGTTAGCGCCAGCAAAGACAATGGCTAAATCATCACTATTAATCTCAGTCTCAGAAATTTGTTTCTTAAGGCTAGACATCAATGATGATTTTAATCCATCTTTCAATTTGTAATTTCCTATAACAGCACCTCCCACTGATTTATTTACACAGCAAGAAAATAGACCATTTGGTCGAGATAAACTATCAACCCAGGTAAACCCATTGGTAAAGCGCCCTTCGTGATGCTGATCAGTGGAGGGAAATGTTCTGTAGGATTTTTCATACATATTGCCAGTATCGGATAGGCTATCACCAAAAACTTTTAAACCATGGATTGTCTCTAATTTTTGATGGGTGTTATGAACATTATCGATATGATTATTCAACAGGGTATCATAATAATCCTTATCAAAATGATACTTATATAAACCATACTCAACACCAATATATGATTTAGGATTCATGCCATTTCTAGGGTTAATAAAATATTGTGAAGCATTAATTTCAGCCATAACCAACTCCTTGAAGTATAATAAATTTGCAGATAATCCTATATTCATAGAGCTACTACTTCTTTAAAAAAAAGATGGTATTCTAGTATGCGTAAGGTTCTGGGAAGAGCCTGAGCTATAAAGTTAGAATGACTCAAAATAAACAACGATAACGACCTGAGGTACCTAATGATTATTCTCGTAACTGGCGCAACATCAGGGTTTGGTGAAGCCATCGCCCGTAAATTTATTCAACATAATTTCACAGTGATTGGCACTGGACGTAGAACCGAGAGATTGAATGCTTTACATCAAGAATTGGGAGATAAGTTTTACCCATTAACATTAGATGTTCAAGATAGAAAAGCCATTCAATACGCCATTGCAAACCTCCCTACTCATCTCAAAAATATCGACCTTTTGGTTAACAATGCAGGGCTTGCATTGGGTCTGGAACCTGCATTTAATGCTAATCCTGATGACTGGGAAACCATGATCAATACGAACACCAAAGGTTTGGTCAATATGACTTATGAAGTTTTGCAAGGTATGGTAGAAAAAAACCACGGACATATTATTAATATTGGTTCGACCGCAGCATCTTGGCCCTATAAAGGCGGTAATGTATACGGTGCAACTAAAGCATTTGTGAAGCAATTCTCCTTAGGATTACGTGCAGATTTAGTGGGTAAAAAAATTCGAGTGACAGATATTGAACCTGGATTAGTGGGCGGAACTGAGTTTTCAAATGTTCGTTTTAAAGGTGATGACGAGAAAGTCACAAATACCTATAAAGGCGCCGATGCCCTTACCGCTGATGATATCGCCGAGACAGTTTATTGGGTTGCGACGCTGCCTGCTCATATGAATGTAAACACATTGGAATTAATGCCCGTGTGCCAAACATTTGCAGGTTTAACCGTACATAAACAATAATAAAATTTCGTACTATTCTATAAAGACGGCATTATTATTTTTTAGCTATACTCTGGTTATATATTGAGTATTGAAACAAAAGGAAATTACATGAGCACGTCACAAAAATTTATCAAAAATGGTCTGGCTGCAATTTGCTTCTGCCTTCCTTTGATGTGGGTTAATGCGGCGCAAGCAGCAAATACATCATGCGCTGCGGGTAGCACTTGTGTTTCTGTTGGTAATGGTAGTAATGACCCGTTGAATAAAGAACAGGCGCGCCAAGATAAAGAACAGTGGGATGAAACTAAAATGCTACGTTCTAAAGTGAACCGCCGTACTGAAAAAGAGTTTGATAAAATTGATGCTGCATTCGATGCAAAAGATAAATGCGAGAAAAGCTTGAATCTTAATGCCTATTGGGAACCCAATACTCAGCGTTGTCTAGATGTGAATTCAGGACGTCCGATTATCAATCCATAATAGAAAGTATATTCCAATCAGCATATTAAAGGGCGCTATCTGCGCCCTTTTAATTAGGAAGAATAAAGTTTAAAGAACCGGTACGGAGACAAATTCTTGCAGTTTTTCCCCATCCAAATAGTGCCCTAATTCTTTTTCTTCAGGGCGCAACAAATAAGGGATCTCTCCCAATAATGGTGCATTAATGTGCTGTTGCACGCGCTGAATTATTTGGGCGTAATGCGCTAGACCTGGGTTAATTCTATTTGCGAGCCAGCCAACAAGAGGTAATCCATCAGCACGGATTGCTTCTGCCGTTAATAACGCATGATTGACGCACCCGTGTTGAATACCAACCACTAAAATCACACCGACGGATTGTTTTTTTAACCAATCGGCATAAAAAGTATTATCATCAAGAAGATAGCGCCAACCTCCGTTCCCCTCGATGACAACCATATCACTGTGCTCATGGAGGTGATCTAGCCCTTTATTGATTTTAGTAAAATCGATACTGTTCTCATGGCTATAATTATCACCCAGTCTGACAGGATTAACTTCATCATATGAGACAAGATCTTGTGATACACGATGAATAAGAAGTGCATCCTTATTGCGCTTTCCTTCCGGTGTATCGATACATTGATCTGCAATAGGTTTATATCCTACGGCTTTAATACCTTGATTATTCAGTGCTTGTAATATTGCTAGCGTTGATACCGTCTTCCCGACATCTGTATCTGTCCCGGTAATAAATAGATTGTTCATGGTTGTTCTATCCTGAAGTGACAGACTGTGATCAGCAAAATGCTATAAAAATGATATGAATTCAGTTTATGGGAATGGGGAAATGATAAGTTTGCGTTAGCTCAATTTTGTGTAAGATAATGAGAAGTTTATCAAATTGTATTAGCCTTGCAGTAATTGCAACAACAATGAGCCGTTATACAGCGCATTTTGGATTAGCGCAGTTTCACACTCTTTAATTGAACTGGCTGATTTTTCAAATATTAATTTTGAACTATAGCGTGGGTTACCGTATAACGTAACAAAGTGTTGTACCCGAGTGAACCAATAATGGTGTTCATCATTTAATGGCGAATTGATCAAAATTAATTCAGAACCGCATAAATTAATTATCATTGCTAATGGATAAGCAAGTCGTTGAGCCGCATTATCAAGTAATGACTTACATAATGGGTCATTCTCTACTGCGCCTTGGCTAATTGTGTTAATACTAATATTTTCTTTATGTAATACTGACTCAGGATAATCTGCAAGTAATTCCTTTGCTTGCTGGATGATTGCTGGAATTGAAATCAGCGTTTCTAAGCAGCCTTTACCACCACAATAACAGGATTGAGTTTGTGATAGGTCAATTTGAGTATGGGCAAATAAATTGGGCTGCCGAGTCATGACATCTAATGAATAACCATGATTCATCACTGCGATATTAACGACATCTTGAATTTGTAGATAAATAATATTTTTGGATGTTCGAGTCTCAGAATATTTTAAATGGTCAGCTAAGGCCAGAGCATTAACTGGTGGATAAAGGTAGACAGGTAATCCTGTTTTCTCTGTCAATATTTCGCCAATGGCTAATTCATGAACGTCGCTATGCGCGAGTTTATAGATAACTCCTGAATAAGAATCTAGAATACCATCCAGTAAAATACTGATCGCAGTAACTCTTTCTAAATAAGCTTGATTCTCTTCGAAAAAAAGGCTGATGAGTTCCGATAACCGATCACTAAATTGTTGGTTACCTTTTACATCAAAGGGGTAGCATTGCTCCGCCAATGTTTTAGTATTAATTTCTTTTAACGAAATAATCGCCTGCTGATCTTCGATTCGAATGGCTAAAAATTGCCAGCCTTCACTTTCTATCACTAATCCAACAGCGGGACGACCTCTTAAGCCTAAAACGGGAAACTCACGTTCTTGAATTAAATGTGCATCCATCAATTCACGCGTGATTTTGGTGATGCTTGCAGGTGCTAGTTGAGATTGTTTTGATAGCGCAATACGGGAAATAGGACCATGTTGTGCAATAATTCGGTACACAAGCCCAGTATTCAATTGCTTGATTTGGTCAGTATTCCCCGTTTGGTTTGTCATCTTAACACTCAGAAATCGTTATAAATTATAATTGATTATGCCCTATATAAATGAAAATTAGGCTTCATTTACATAAAAAACGTGATATTAATCGCGTTAATCATTCAAGGCTATACACCAACAATGTTATGCAATAATAACTCTGTGAGTTTTTTCGCTGCCGCAGGTGCTGTTCTGCGCGTATTGTAAACTAGCCAAACTTCAGAAGTGGCTTGAATATTAGCCAGCTTGAGGTATCTAACGCCGTCAATTTTCATGCGAGTAAAGGATTCCGTGATAATTGAAATTCCCATTCCCGCAGAGACTAAGCCTAAGATAGTCATCGCTTCCCCAGCTTCTTGAGAAATAGTGGGAACTATCCCTTCAGATGCTAATAATTGGTTTATCTCATCATACAGCGCTGTACCGACTTCTCGCTCGAAAAAAACTAATGGATAAGCAGCAAGTTGCTTAATATCCACACCATTTTCTTCATAAGCCAATAATGGGTGCCCTTCATAGACGGCAAGCATAAAGGGCTCTCTGAACAATAATTGATAGTCCAATTGTTCAGGTAATATTGTATTGCGCATGATGCCAATGTCTATGCGCCCAGTCACTAATGGGGGGATTTGTTGCTTCGTATTCATCTGATGCATATGAATAGAAACATCAGGATAAGCTTCTCGATATTGACGCAAGCTCATGGTGACTTTATGCATAAATGGCGTTGTTGAGGTAAACCCAATGGAAAGCTCACCTAGCTCCCCCTTTTCCATTCGAGCCGCCTTTGTGGCTGCGGCATCCACTTGCCCTAAAATTTGGTACGCCTCTTTTAGAAACATCGCCCCTGCGGGGGTTAATGCTACATTACGGTTATTGCGTTCTAATAGTTTCGCATTAACCATTTCTTCAAGAGCTTGAATTTGCTGACTTAATGGAGGTTGAGACATGTGCAAACGTTCAGCCGCACGCCCAAAATGCAGCTCTTCGGCAACGGCAATAAAATAACGTAAATGGCGTAATTCAATGTTCATCAGATTGATATTTTAAATGTATCATTATGTATTATTAATATATTAGACAAAAAAATAGAAAGTTTCTATTCTTTGATCGAAATCAAGTCCGTTTAGTCGTCAAGGAATTTACATGGAACAGCAGTCAAAAAGCCTCTCACCGAGTTCATCTTTACAAGGAAAACCAAACGCAGCCTTGACGAGTACCCCACCGAAAAAACACTATATTCAACGAGATGACGCCTTATATCTGCGCGTTACGCTGTCATTTTTTACTGTGGGTTTTGCGACCTTCGCCTTGCTCTATTTTGTCCAACCTATTTTGCCAATGTTGTCGGCTGATTTTAATGTTTCACCGGCTACCGCGAGTTTGTCGTTATCATTAAGTACTGGATTAATGGCATTAGGATTATTGGTCACTGGACCTATTTCCGATGCGATTGGTCGTAAAAATGTTATGGTGATTTCCCTGACTTGCGCAGCGCTTTTTACCTTGATGAGTTCAATCATGGAAAGTTGGCAAGGAATTCTAATTGCTCGCGCTTTAGTGGGACTTTCCCTTAGTGGCGTTGCTGCGGTGGCGATGACCTATTTAAGTGAAGAAATTCATCCCAGCTATGTTGCACTTTCCATGGGGCTCTACATTAGTGGTAATTCTATTGGTGGAATGAGCGGACGCCTAATGACAGGCGTTATTGCCGATTATTATTCATGGCGAGTTGCTGTGGTTATTTTAGGCTCCTTGGCACTGTTAGCCGCGATTGGTTTTTGGCGATTATTGCCCCCTTCTCAGCATTTCCGAGCCAGCTCATTAAAACCTAAAAACCTTTGGGTTAACTTACACTTACATTTGCGTGATACCGGTTTACCGTGGTTATTCATTGAGGGGTTCATTTTAATGGGCGGTTTTGTAACGATGTATAACTACATTGGATACCGCTTACTTGAGTCGCCTTATAATTTTAGTCAATCTGTTGTGGGTTTCTTATCTATTGTTTATTTAACAGGAACTTACAGCGCGACAAAGACAGGAAGTTTGACACAAAAATACGGTTTTGGACGAATTCTGATCGCCGCAATTGCGATGATGTTGATGGGCGTCATTCTGACCCTACATAGTAATATCTGGGTGATATTGCTGGGTATGACTGTACTGACAACGGGTTTTTTTGCAGGACACTCTGTCGCCAGTAGTTGGGTTGGACGTCGAGCGAAACGAGCACGGGGTCAGGCATCCTCACTCTATTTATTTAGTTATTACGCAGGTTCCAGTATTGCTGGTACATTAGGTGGGGTATTCTGGGCTTCCTATGGGTGGAATGGCGTAGCGTTATTTATCGCAAGTTTGTTGCTACTCGGCGTCGGTATTGCTTATAAGTTAAAAACAAAATGTTAATCGCTTCTAGGTTACCTAATTAACTTAATAAATTAACTCCTGCTAAAGGTTAGAATTCACATCCTCATCATAATTAATAGAAAATCTATAAATTAATCAATGATGAGGATATTGAATGAAAAAACTATTATTACTTCCCTTACTACTCTGCTATAGCTATTTTGCATTACCTCATGGCTACATCGAGTATCCTGCCAGTCGAGCCTATCTCTGTAAACTGCAAAGCAACCAAAATTGTGGCGCTGTTCAATACGAACCACAATCAGTTGAAGGTTTAAAGGGATTTCCGCTAAAAGGTCCTGCAGACGGTAAAATTGCGAGTGCGAATATTGCCTCTTTCTCTCCGCTTGATGCACAACAACCGTTTCGTTGGACTCGGATGTTAATAGAAACCTCGACTTTCGATTTTTTCTGGCGCCTAACTGCCATTCACCGAACAACTAAGTGGGAATATTTTATTACACGTAAAGATTGGGATCCCAGCAAGTCTTTAACCCGCGCCCAATTTGAGTTAACGCCATTTTGTAAGTTCGAGAAAGTCGAAATGCCACCTAGTTTAGTGATGCATACTTGTCATCTTCCAAAAGATTATCAAGGCTATCATGTTGTTTTAGGTGTTTGGACCATCGATGATACCGCTAATGCATTTTATCAAGTAATTGATTTGGAAATTGACTATAAATAATAATTGTCAGTAAACCAGACAATAGGGATAGTATGTAATACTCTATCGGCTATCCCTTAGATTCACTAGTAAGCGTGTTGAAAAACTCAAATGTTAATGTTAATTTAGTTATTCGAGCCATTAGAATGTTGTAACTAAATATAAGGTTAAAGATGTTATGTCAAAACAGCAGTTAGTGAGTTCATTCAATCAGCTTGAGTCAAATATCAACCTTCTTTGCCAATTACTTCAAACTCAGCAAAATGTTAAAGCCGCTGTATTTAGCTTACCGGAAACATTAAAAGGTGATGAGAATAATGAAGTTAGCTCGATCTTAGTGGATAAACTCACTGGTTCAGATGCGCTAACACGAGCAATAGACCTTTTTACATTGCTATTTATACATAAAAAATCAGAGTTAGTGAGCAATAAAGCCGCTATTCGATTACCTGGTGCTATCTGTCTTGCGCCCTCTCTGGCAGACTATAAACGCTTCCAGCATTTACTCTTCGAGATCAATCAACTAAAAATAGAAATAAAGCAGATTGTAACCCACATTGATGAAGCCCATCGGTTTGAATTTATTCGAGAAAGCTTGCATGGTTTGTTAACACTAAATACCTATCGTACCCTCACTTCTGTTGTTGATCCTGATACCATTCGATTCGGTTGGGCAAATAAGAAAGTCATCAACAAAGTGACTCAAGAAGAGATGCTCAATCGCTTACAGGCGAGCCTAGAAAGTGGGAGAACCCCCTCTCATTTACAACGTGAGCACTGGATATTGCAATTAAAAAATGAAATCCAATTAATTCGTTCTCTTCCCCATGATTGTGTATTGAAAACTCAACGCCCCGTTAAAGTTCAACCTATCGCGCGAGTTTGGGACAAAGAAACACAAAAGCAAACACAATATCCTTGTGCAACACCGCTGTTGATTTTCGCCATTGATAAAGAATTAAGCGATATCAAGCTTGGTGAGTTAGCGGATTATCATCAAGATAACATCGCCCTGCGTAATCGCCCAAAAGCAAAACCCGTCGAATTATTGATCCCGCGTTTAAACCTATATATTGAACGATAAAAAAGCCCCTGCACTATTTCTAATGCAGGGGCTTAACATTCATTATCCAAGAGATGGATAATTATGATTTCATGCTACCAACCATATCTTCAGGACGAACCCATTCATTAAATTGAGCTTCAGTTAAGTAGTTCAATTTCAGTGCAGATTCTTTCAGAGTCAGACCTTCTTTGTGCGCTTTCTTCGCAATTTCTGCCGCTTTATCATAGCCAATGTGGGTATTTAACGCTGTTACCAACATCAGAGATTCGTGCAGTAATTTTTCGATACGTTCACGGTTTGGTTCGATGCCTTCAGCGCAATGCTCGTTGAAGCTGCGCATACCATCTGCTAATAAACGGATAGATTGTAAGAAGTTGTCGATAACCATTGGACGGAATACGTTCAATTCAAAGTTACCTGATGCGCCACCAATATTCACAGCAACATCATTACCCATGACCTGAGCACACAGCATGGTTAATGCTTCACACTGCGTTGGGTTAACTTTACCTGGCATAATAGAGCTACCCGGTTCGTTTTCAGGAATCGAGATTTCGCCAATACCACAACGAGGACCTGATGCTAACCATCTAACATCGTTAGCGATCTTCATTAATGATGCCGCTAAACCTTTCAATGCACCGTGAGCATGCACTAAAGCATCACAAGTCGCTAATGCTTCAAATTTGTTTGGTGATGTGACAAAAGGCTGACCTGTTAATTCAGCAATTTTCTTCGCGACACGAACCGCATATTCAGGGTGAGTATTCAGACCTGTACCCACCGCAGTACCGCCTAATGCTAATTCACAAATATGTGGCACTGCGTTTTCAATATGTTTTTCGTTGTGGGCTAACATTGCCGCCCAACCTGAGATTTCCTGACCCAATGTTAATGGTGTCGCATCTTGTAGATGTGTACGACCAATTTTAACAATGTCTTTAAATTCTTTTGCTTTCGCATCGAGGGTTTTGTGCAGAACTTTTAATTCTGGCAGCAAATGTTCACGAATCGCAACAACGGCTGCAACGTGCATTGCTGTTGGGAAGACGTCGTTAGAGCTTTGGCTCTTGTTAACATCGTCATTTGGGTGGATTAGACGGTCGTTACCGCGCTGTCCACCGAGGATTTCGCTACCACGGTTAGCTAGCACCTCGTTCATGTTCATGTTACTTTGAGTACCAGAACCAGTTTGCCAGATAGCGAGAGGGAATTCTGTTGGATGCTTGCCAGCAAGGACTTCGTCTGCCGCAGCGATAATCGCATCACCGCGATCTTTTGGCAGTAAACCTAAATCCATATTCACGCTTGCAGCCGCTTTTTTAGTTACCGCTAATGCGTGGATCAGAGCAACAGGCATTTTCTCTACAGAGATACGGAAATGTTCTAAAGAACGCTGCGTTTGCGCGCCCCATAAGTGGTCAGCAGGTACTTCAATTGGTCCCATTGAGTCTTTTTCAATGCGAGTGGCTGCCATTACTAGCTCCTTAGGTACATATTCAGAATAATTAATTTTAGAATCATCTGCTTGCAGGTAAGCAAATAACCGAGCAGTATAATGCCACAAATTGAATTTCAATTATGAGACTTGGTCGAGCTTATTGTGCTGTAGTAAAAAGGAAATCAGTTGATTTTTGCAAAAAGAGAGTTTTGATATGCTAAAAATGATGAACCAAATCCAACACTATGATTGGGGAAGTAAAACCGCCCTCAGCGAACTGTATGGTTACCCTAACCCGGATAATTTACCAATGGCTGAGCTTTGGATGGGGGCTCACCCCAAAGCCAGTTCTGAGGTTATATCACCCTTAACACATCAGAAAATCTCGTTAGATGCTTTCATTAAGGAAAACCCAGAAAAAATATTGGGTAAACATATCGCCGAACGTTTTGGCCGACTTCCTTATTTATTCAAAGTGCTATGCGCAGCTCAGCCATTATCCGTTCAGGTTCACCCAAATAAACACGATGCGGAAATCGGTTTTAAAAAAGAAAATGCACAAGGGATCCCATTGAACTCCCCTATCCGTAATTATAAGGATAATAATCATAAACCAGAGCTGATTTATGCTTTAACCCCCTTTAAAGCAATGAATGCATTTCGTCCTATAGCAGAAATTGTCGAGTTATTTAGCTTTATTGCAGCAGCCCATCCTGAAATTCAATTTTTTGTTCAATCCCCAAGTGAAGATAAACTAAAAAAATTATTTGCACAGATTCTTAATTTGACTGGTGAGCAAAAAGAGCTTGCATTGGGTGTATTAAAAGCAGCATTGAATAGCAAACAAAGTGAGCCGTGGAATTCCATTAAACAAATGGTGAGCTTATATCCAGATGATAATGGTTTATTTACGCCTTTAATGCTAAATATCGTTGAATTACAACCTGGTGAAGCCATGTTTTTAGCAGCAAGAACCCCTCACGCTTATTTAGAGGGTGTTGGGTTAGAAGTGATGGCTAATTCAGATAACGTCTTGCGTGCAGGCTTAACGAGCAAACATATTGATGTAAAAGAACTCGTTGATAATATTGATTTTAAGTCAATTAAAGCTGATGATTTGTTCAATATTCCCGAAAAATCTGGAAATGTCTGGAAATATAAGATCCCAGTGGAAGATTTTTCATTTAAAATATATTCTATTGACTGCTCTGGGTTATCCCTAACTAATCATACAGCTTCAATTTTGTTTTGTATTGAAGGTAAGTTAGTATTGCGATCAGGTAATCAAGAATTAAACATGAATTCTGGTGAATCTGTTTTCTTACCTGCTTATGAGGATAACATTTCTATTCAAGGAAATGGCCAAGTAGCCCGAGTATTTAATTTTTAGGTCATATTTTATATTTAGCCGTTGGTACACACAGCCAAACGGGTAATAAAAACTTATATTATTTATACATAAGTGCGTTTTATGCGCACTGAAAGGATGGATGTTGATAATGAAAAAGTCATTAGTTGCGGTAGGTGTTATCGTTGCTCTGGGCGCAGTATGGACTGGCGCATCATGGTATACAGGTTCAAAAGTTGAAGCTGAACTGAATAAAGTGATTACGAATTCAAACGCGTTTATCACGGCTAACGATCCAAGTGCTGATGTTGTCTTTAAATTAGAAAACTACAAACGTGGTGTGTTCTCTTCTCAAGCTGACATCATCATTACCTCAACCGCTTCTGCTGACGAAAACATCGTCTTTAAAGCGGATATCTCTCATGGTCCACTGCCATTATCCCAAGTAGCTCAGTTCAATCTGATGCCTAAATTAGGTGCAGTTAATGTTGAATTAGCAAATACGAAAGCGACTAAAGAGCTGTTTGAAGCAACCAAAGGCAAGCCATTCATGCATGGTTCTGCTGTTATTGGTTACAGCAAAAACGTGGATTCTAGCATCGAGCTGATCCCTCTTGAATACACCAAAGAAGATGGTAAATTCTCATTTAGCGGCGCTAAGTTTGATATTGCAACTGGTTCAGACTTAAGTACTGTTGATGCATCTTTAGTGACTGATAGCTTAGTGATCAGCAGCACTAAAGAAGAAGGTTCTATCACAATGAAAGGCATGAAGCTGGTTTCTAATGTTAAGAAATCTCAACATGGCTTCTATACAGGTACCCAATCTTTCGTTATCGCAGATACCGATGTTAATATCCCTGAAACTAAGTTCTCATTCAAAGATTTGAACGTTTCAAGTGATACCTCTATCAATGGTGACGATGTTAAAGGTAACCTGTCTTACAAAATCAGTGATGTTAAAGCATTAGATCAAAACTTAGGTTCTGGTGAGCTGACAGTGGCTATCGAAAAATTAGATGCGAAAGCATTAGGTCAATTTGTTGAGCAATACAACAAAGCGTTGGCTGAAGGCTTAGCAACAGGCAACCCAACTGAAGCAAGCGAAAAAATCGCAATGCAGATGATCACCACAACTCTGCCTGAGCTGATGAAAAGCAAACCAGTATTTACTGTTAGCCCGTTCTATTGGAAAAACGAAGCAGGTCAAAGCTCTATCGACCTAAGCGTTACTTTCAACAAATGGAACCAAGACGAAATTACTGCGTTAGCAATGCAAAACAAAGTGGATGAAGCGTTCAAACAACTGATCACTTCTTTCGATTTCAGCATGAAACTGAATAAGCCAATGGTCATCGAGTCAATGACTCAAGCCATGATCTTAGATGGCGGTGCAGCAGTTTCTGCGGAAGATAAGAAAGTTGTTAAAGAACAAGTAACTGAAGAGTTCGCTGGTGTTCAACAAATGCTAACTGCGGATATGTTCTCTAACCCGTTCGAAGAAATGTTCATGACTGATGAACAACGCGCAGAGAAAGCGAAAGAGAAAAAACATCCTTGGATGATCGACAGCGAAAACGATTTAACCATGACCGTTAAATTCTCTGGTAATGACCTAACCTTCAACGGTGACAAATATACCTTAGCTGAATTCCTGACTAAGATGAAAATGATGTCTGGTCCAGAAGATGAAATGGGCTACGAAGAAGAAGCTCAACCTGCTGATGGTGCTGAAGTTGCTGAGCCAGCAATCGAAGCTGAACAACCAGCAGAAGCGCCAGCTGCACAATAATTTATCCTTAAGATAAATTACTTAAACGCCAGTCTCCTCGACTGGCGTTTTTGTTTCTATTTAGCCTATTTATCATTGATTTTTATTCAATTACATACAAAATGGATGCAGAATATCTATAAGGATCATTTATCGTGATAAACAAACAGCTCCCTTTAACAGACTTACATCGCCACCTTGATGGTAATATTCGCCCAGAAACCATTCTTTCTTTGGCACAACAGCACCGTATCCAACTCCCCGCAGATGAAATTGAAGCCTTACGCCCTCACGTGCAAATTATGGGACAAGAAGCTGATTTAGTTGGTTTTCTAACTAAACTGGATTGGGGTGTTGCTGTATTAGCTGATTTAGATGCCTGTAAGCGTGTCGCATTTGAGAATGTGGAAGATGCCTTTAGAGCGGGCATTGACTACGCTGAATTACGTTTTTCCCCTTACTATATGGCAATGAAGCATCAACTTCCTGTTGAAGGCGTTGTTGGTGCAGTTATTGACGGTATTGCTGCGAGCTGCCGTCAATACGACATTCAAATCAATCTGATTGGTATTTTGAGCCGTACTTTTGGGCAGCAGGCCTGTGCTATTGAATTAGAGGGTCTTCTCGCACATAGAGATAAATTATGTGCCCTTGATTTAGCCGGTGATGAACTGGGGTTCCCAGGTGCATTATTTGAAGAACATTTTACCAAAGCTCGTAATACTGGACTCAATATTACCGTGCATGCTGGTGAAGCGGCAGGTGCAGCCAGTATTTGGCATGCTATCAAGCATTTAGGCGCTCAACGTATTGGACATGGGGTTAAAGCAATTGAAGATCCTGAGCTCATTGAATTTTTAGCGAAAAATAACATTGGTATTGAAAGTTGTTTAACCTCGAATATTCAAACCAGTACCGTCCCTTCACTGGCTCAGCACCCGTTGAAAACCTTTTTATCCCACGGTGTTTTAGCATCCATTAATACCGACGACCCTGCTGTTGAAGGCATCGAGTTACCTTATGAATATAATGTTGCTGCACCGCAAGCGGGCCTAACACAGGCTGAAATTGAACAAGCTCAGCGCAATGGACTCACCATGGCATTCCTTTCTGATAGCGAGAAAGCGGCATTGGCGCGTAAAGCTGCAAACCGTTAATTCAACTGCTAACTGCGAATAAATCTTTTTATAGGGTAGGACTCATGTTCTGCCCTATTTAACCCATTAAAACGTTCAAATTTTCTCAGTCGTTAATCTATTTCATGATAACACCCACAGTATGTTGTAACTAAATTAGTTATTTTGTATAGGCAGCTTTCGCTGCCTTAGTGGATATTTAGTGTTTTTCGAGCCGTTTAGCGTACTTCTGAGCTATCACTGCACACACCATTAATTGAATCTGATGAAAAATCATTAATGGCAGCAAAATTATCCCTACTGTTGCGGCTGGAAATAGCACATTTGCCATGGGTACACCATTTGCCAAGCTCTTCTTCGACCCACAAAAAAGAATCGTAATTTCATCTTCTTTGCTAAACCCAAGAATACGCGCTGACATCACGTTAATCACCATCACCACGACTAATACAACACAAGAAACTAACGTAATGATAAACAGTGAATAAGCATCAATGGTTTGCCAAATCCCCTCAACCACCGCTTCGCTAAATGCCACATACACAACAAGTAGAATGGAAGACCGGTCAGTGGTATTGACCAACCTTTTATGGCGATTAATCCAGTTAGCGATGAGCGGTCGACATAAATGCCCGACAATAAATGGCACCATCAATTGCAGCATAATTGAGCCAATCGCATTGAGTGTATCCATTGCTTGGCTGCCATCAGTGTCCATCAACACTCCGACTAAAACAGGAGAGAGAAAAACCCCTAAAATACTGGAGGCTGAAGCACTGCAAATTGCCGCAGCGACATTCCCACCGGCAACCGAGGTGAATGCAATGGCAGATTGAACAGTGGCGGGCAATGCACATAAATACAAAAAGCCCATATACACCGTTGGCGACATCCAATGTGGCACCATAAAGCGCAATGCAATACCAATAATAGGAAATAGAATGAACGTGCTGGCAAATACTAATAAATGAAGTCGCCAGTGCCCCATCCCTGCAACGATAGACTCTCTGGATAACTTAGCACCATGCATAAAAAACAGTAGCGCTATCGCTGCGGTTGTTAAGTGCTGGAAAACAGTTTTAACCTGCCCCTCACATGGGAAGATACTGGCGATAATGACAACGCCAATCATGATCAACAGAAACGAGTCTATTTTAAGTTTTGCTAATAAATTCATTCGATTTTCCACAAATAAAAAGCCAGTTTTTACACTGGCTTTATCTTCAACGTTGAACCTTAGAAAATATTTTCGATAGTCCGTTTTTCTTTCGCTGATTGCATACCGGCTTCAATCAGTTTCATAATATCGATGGCTTCGCTTGGTGTAACTGGATTTGGCTTACCGAAACGAATAGCGTCATAAATGGCTTCATAATATCCACCATAATTGCCTTTCTCATTTGCCCATGACTGACTCACCATATCATCGCCTTGTGACAGCGTCACAACACCCAGATTAGGGTCTTCTCCCCAATGTTCACCTCGTGGAACAGCACCACTTTTTAGCGCATCTTCCTGCGTATCTAGCCCATATTTCACGTAACTCCCTTTCATACCATGAATGGTATAAATTGGCATCGGCGCTGCCGCGAGAGTTGTTGAATGTAATACGATTTTCTTATCTGCATAATCCAGCATTGCATGGAAATAATCTACTGCTTCCGCGCCTGGACGAATAGCCCCCAGATCAACGGTAATCGCTTGCGGTTTACCAAAATATTGCAGCACTTGGTCAATCATATGCGGTCCCAGATCGTACCAAATTCCCGCTCCCGGAATATTAGCCTCTCGCCAGCGTTGTCTCACCACTGGACGAAAACGGTCAAAATGAGATTCATAATATTTAATGTCACCTAAACAGCCATCTTGCAGGATTTTTTTCACGGTGCGATACCCTGAATCCCAACGACGATTATGGTAAATTGATAATAATTTTCCGGCTTTTTCAGCTCGTTGCTGTAAATCTTCGGCTTCTTTAACATCAAGAGTAAACGGCTTATCTACCACCACATGCTTACCCGCAGCTAACGCTTTGCAGGCTAATGGGTAGTGAGTGTCATTCGGCGTTGGGATCACAACAAGCTCAATTTCAGGATCAGCAAACAATGCTTCGGGCGAGCTAGCTACCGTAACATTAGGATAATCCGCATGAACTTTACTCGCATCACTACTGGAGATAGTCGTTAGCTCAAATCCTTCTAACATGGCTAAAAATGGAGCATGAAATGTTTTGCTGGCATAACCATATCCAACAATCCCGACTTTAATTGGTTTGGGCATATTGACCTCACATAAGTGGCATATTTTGCTATTTTAAAAAAGTACCATCAGAATGAATCAATTAGCAAATAAATCTATGATAGGATTATTAATTATCAGGATTATTTAGCAATAACGGATCCCTACTTATGACTTCTGTTTATAACACTGACCGTATTACCGGCTGGTTATTAGCCCCTGCTAGCTATTTACTGCTGACATTGTTTGCGGCTTGTAGCATGACTGTGATGTACTGCATTAAATTTTATGAGATTGTCACCACGGTGGATAATTGGAGTAGTTTCATTACCCCACAGTGGTATTTGTCTTTCGCAATCAGCCTAGCTATGTCACTTTTTAGTGTACATGTTACACAACTGATGTTTAAGCGCTCTCGTCATTTTCCCCGTCGTTTTACCCTATGGCTATTAGCATTAATGTTAATCGGATTAAAAACATTCGCATTTTCCCCTATTGATGACCAAACTGCCCTACAAATCCTCGCATGGCCACTATTAGGTGCTGGATTTTTTGTCCCTTATTTGAAAATGTCTAAACGAGTGAAAATGACTTTCACACAAGATCGATAAGCATCACAAAAATAGCTTTGATATCATAGCCTCCGTTAAACTGACTGTGGTCAGTTTTTGGGCTTTTTTCTCTCTTCAGGCTATGAAATGACCGACTATCTTCTACTTTTTATTGGGACAGTGTTAGTCAATAACTTTGTCCTCGTTAAATTCTTGGGATTATGCCCATTCATGGGCGTATCAAAAAAACTAGAAACCGCCATTGGTATGGGTTTTGCGACTACGTTCGTTATGACCCTCGCCTCAATAAGCTCGTGGTTAATCGATACGTTGATCTTAATCCCTCTAGACCTAGTCTATCTACGTACACTGAGCTTTATCCTTGTGATAGCCGTAGTAGTACAGTTTACTGAAATGGTTGTGAGAAAAACCAGCCCAACCTTATACCGCCTATTGGGGATCTTTTTACCGCTGATCACCACTAACTGTGCGGTGCTTGGGGTTGCTTTATTAAACATCAATCAATCCCACGGTTTCTTGCAATCTGCGGTATATGGCTTTAGTGCCGCCGTCGGATTCTCTTTTGTTATGGTTCTCTTTGCCGCCATCCGTGAGCGCTTAGCTGTAGCAAATGTCCCAGCACCTTTTAAAGGTTCGTCAATTGGTCTGATCACTGCGGGGTTGATGTCTCTCGCATTTATGGGCTTTAGTGGTTTGGTGAAATTCTAATGATGTCTTTGTGGATTGCGATTGGCATATTAGCCGTTTTCGGGCTGATCTTTGGTCTGATCTTAGGCTATGCCTCATTACGTTTTAAAGTTGAGGAAGATCCGATTGTTGAAAAACTGGATGCTATTTTACCGCAGAGCCAATGCGGGCAATGCAGTTATCCAGGTTGCCGTCCCTACGCTGAAGCAGTAGCCAACAACGGGGAAATGATAAACAAATGCGCCCCCGGCGGCGAGCAAGTCATGCTCAAAATTGCTGAGCTGATGAACGTTGACCCTCAACCCATTGATGGCGATGAAACTGCGCAAAACCCTGTTCGTAAAGTTGCCATCATCGATGAAGAAAATTGTATTGGGTGCACAAAGTGTATCCAAGCTTGTCCTGTCGATGCCATTGTGGGCGCTACTCGTGCCATGCATACAGTGATTGAAGATTTATGTACGGGTTGCGACCTGTGTGTTGCCCCATGTCCTACGGATTGTATTGAAATGGTGCCAGTTAAAACCACTACCGCCAACTGGAAATGGGATTTAAACACCATCCCAGTTAAAAATATTACCGATGAATCCTTATTGTCAGCCAAAGAGGGTTCCCATGCTTAATTTATTTAAGTGGTTGAAAAAAGATAATATTTGGGACTTTGATGGCGGTATTCATCCCCCTGAGATGAAACTACAATCCAGCAGAACGCCAATGCGTGTGGCTTCCGTTCCTGATGAGCTAATCATCCCTCTGCAACAACATTTAGGTCCGGAAGGTGAACTCATCGTCAACATTGGCGACACCGTTCTTAAAGGTCAACCATTAACGAAAGGTACAGGTCGTACCGTGCCTGTGCATGCTTCAACATCCGGTACTATCACCGCGATTGAACCTATGGTGACCGCTCATCCTTCAGGATTAAAAGAACTCTGCGTCAAAATTAAAGCAGATGGTCTGGATACTTGGGCTCCTTTACAACCCGTACCTGACTTCCAACAACTTTCGCGGGCTGATTTGCTCAACAAAATTGAGCAAGCAGGTATTGCAGGTTTAGGTGGCGCTGGCTTCCCAACAGCCTCTAAGCTAGCAGGCGGGAAAGATGCCATTAAAACGTTGATTATCAATGCCGCAGAATGTGAACCTTATATCACTGCTGATGACCGTTTAATGCAAGAACATGCTCAAGAAGTCATTGAAGGCTGCCGCGTTCTGCAACACCTGTTAAACCCCGACCAAGTATTAATCGGCATTGAAGATAATAAGCCCGAGGCAATCCGCGCCTTAAAACGCGCCCTTACCTCCATAGATAAACAGATTTTTATCCGAGTGATCCCCACCAAGTACCCATCAGGTGGTGCAAAACAGTTGACCAAAATTTTAACGGGAAAAGAAGTTCCTTCAGGTGCACGATCTTCCCAGATTGGCGTATTGATGCAAAACGTGGGTACTGCCGTCGCTATCAAGCGCGCAGTCATTGATGGTCAGCCGCTCATTGAACGTGTTGTCACGGTCACCGGAGAAGCGATTAAACAGCCAGGAAACTTCTGGACTCGCTTAGGTACGCCAGTTAAACATCTACTTCAGCAATCTGGCTTTGAGCCTGAAAATGAGCAAATGGTGATCATGGGGGGACCATTAATGGGCTTCACATTGCCCGATCTCAATGTTCCTGTAGTCAAAATTTGCAACTGCTTACTGGTCCCGACCCAAGAAGAGATGGGCAAAAAACCTGTCGAAGAAGCTTGTATTCGTTGTGGTCTCTGTGTTGATGCTTGCCCTGCCAGTTTATTACCTCAGCAATTATATTGGTTTAGTAAAGGTAAAGAACACGAAAAAGCGCAGAAACATAATCTGTTTGACTGCATTGAATGTGGTGCTTGTGCTTATGTCTGCCCAAGCAATATTCCGCTGGTACAATATTATCGCCAAGAAAAAGCAGAAATTCGCGAAATAGACCAAGAAGAACGCCGTTCCATCGAAGCTAAACAGCGCTTTGAAGCTAAACAACAGCGTATGGAACGTGAAAAACTTGCCCGTGAAGAACGCCATAAGAAAGCGGCTGTTCAAGTGGATACCGCAGATAAAGACGCAGTTAATGCGGCACTTGCTCGTGTTAAAGCGAAGAAAGCGTCAACGGCTGAGCCAATAAAAATCATTTCAGGTGAATTGCCTGACAATAGTGCTGTTATTGCAGCAAGAGAAGCGCGTAAAGCTCAAGCGCGCGCCAAACAAGCGCAAAAAGTCGCAGAGCAAACCCAATCTGACAACCCCGTGATTGCAGATGGCGCGGAGGGAGATGACCCACGC
This sequence comes from Providencia sp. PROV209, assembly GCF_028479485.1. Classification (NCBI taxonomy): domain Bacteria; kingdom Pseudomonadati; phylum Pseudomonadota; class Gammaproteobacteria; order Enterobacterales; family Morganellaceae; genus Providencia; species Providencia sp. PROV209. Next base: position 201,387 of record NZ_JAMPNR010000015.1, read on the forward strand.
AAAGCCGCCGTTGCTGCTGCCATTGCTCGCGCGAAAGCGAAGAAAGCAGCCGCACAACAGACTTCAGAACCTGTTATCGACGCTCCGGTTGAAACTGCTGAGGAAGTCGACCCACGCAAAGCCGCTGTTGCCGCGGCAATTGCTAGAGTTAAAGCTAAGAAAGCCGCGCAATCATCTGTTTCTCAACAACCAAATGAACAAACAACCACAGAGTAAGTGATAACCACATGAAATTTAGACCGCTTGATAGCAAAACACGCCGTTTAAAAATTGCTAGCGCCCCATTTACTCATGATAACCAAAGCACGAGTCAGGTCATGTTTTGGGTTCTGTTGGCGGCCATTCCAGGCATTGCCGTGCAAACCTATTTTTTTGGTATCGGCACCTTATATCAAATTGCTATTGCAATGGTGACGGCAGCCTTAACAGAAGCCGTTTCAATCCATTTGCGGAAACAGCCTGTTTTACCTGTACTAAAAGATAACTCGGCCATTGTGACCGCGTTATTGCTCGGTGTGAGCTTGCCGCCACTATCCCCTTGGTGGCTGATTGTTCTTGGTACTATCTTTGCCATCATTATTGCTAAGCAGTGCTATGGTGGTTTAGGGCAAAACCCATTTAACCCTGCTATGGTCGGTTATGTGGTATTACTGATTTCATTCCCAGTGCAAATGACCAACTGGTTGCCGCCTCAGGAATTGCAACAACTGCATATTTCAGGTTTTGATAGTTTGATGGTGATCTTTAGCGGGCATACCTCAACGGGAATAACGCTGGATCAATTACGTACCGGTGTTGATGGGATGAGCCAAGCAACACCGCTTGATAGCTTTAAAACGGGCTTACTCACCCACTCCATTTCCGATGTACTACAGCAACCAATTTTGCAAGGTTCTTTAGCCGGTATCGGTTGGCAGTGGGTAAACCTTGCCTATCTGGCTGGCGGATTAATTATGCTCAGCCGCCGGATCATCAGCTGGCATATTCCCGTGGCATTTATTGGAACACTTGCCCTGCTCGCTGTGGTTAGCTGGCTAATCGACGATAGCCGTTATTCACCACCATTAATCCAATTATTATCAGGTGCGACGATGCTTGGCGCGTTCTTTATTGCCACCGACCCAGTCACAGCGTCAACAACACCAAAAGGACGCATTATTTTTGGGGTATTAATCGGTTTCTTAGTGTGGGTGATCCGTGTTTATGGTGGATACCCTGACGCCGTCGCATTTGCTGTCTTGCTTGCGAATATTACCGTGCCATTAATTGACCACTATACGCAGCCACGTGCGTATGGACATAAGTAAGGAGCCTCCATGTTAAATACGATGCGCCGTCATGGCACAATCTTGGCTCTGTTTGCTGCGGGAACCACTGCGCTCAGTGCTGCAGTTTATACGCTAACCAAAGACATCATTGCCGAGCAAGCTGCCCTTGTTCAGAAAAAATTGCTCGACCAAGTGGTGCCTGAATCCTTATATGACAATGATCTCGCCAAAGAGTGCTATCTGGTCACCAATGAAGCTATACTGGGAAATAAACTCCCTCGACATCTGTATATTGCCCGTAAGGATGGTCAACCTGTTGCTGCGGCATTAGAAAGTACCGCACCAGATGGTTATTCTGGTGCCATCCATTTATTGGTTGGTGCTGATTTTAATGGCAAAGTTTTGGGCGTACGCGTTACAGAGCATCATGAAACGCCAGGGCTTGGGGATAAAATTGAAACCCGAATATCCGATTGGATCACCCATTTTACAGGCAAGAAATTGGAATCTGCCCAAGATCCTCATTGGGCAGTGAAAAAAGACGGTGGCGATTTTGACCAATTTACAGGAGCAACGATTACCCCTCGTGCAGTTGTCAATGCCACAAAACGTACCGCCGCATTTATTCAAACTGTACCTGAAGAATTAGCAAATTACCCAATTTGTGGGGATGAATAATGAGTAGTGAAACCAAAGAGTTATTTGCACAAGGGTTATGGAAAAATAACTCTGCTTTAGTACAATTACTGGGTTTATGCCCATTACTGGCTGTATCATCGACAGCAACTAACGCACTGGGGCTTGGGCTTGCAACAACCCTCGTTCTGGTTTGTACCAACGTGGCAGTCTCTGCTTTTCGCCGTTGGGTTCCTGCTGAGATTCGCATACCTATCTACGTAATGATTATCGCCTCAGTAGTAAGTGCAGTACAAATGCTGATCAACGCCTATGCGTTTGGTTTATATGAGTCTCTGGGGATCTTTATCCCACTGATCGTGACAAACTGCATCGTGATTGGACGCGCCGAAGCGTATGCTTCACGTAATCCAGTACCGTTATCTGCTATGGATGGACTCGCCATGGGGTTAGGTGCAACAGCGGCATTGTTTGTACTTGGCGCAATGCGCGAAATTTTAGGTAACGGAACCTTATTCAATGGTGCTGACCTGCTATTAGGTTCATGGGCTAAGTCACTACGTATTGAAGTCTTACACCTTGACTCACCTTTTTTACTCGCTATGCTGCCACCGGGTGCATTTATTGGCTTAGCATTAATGTTGGCGGGTAAATACCTTATTGATGAAAAAATGAAAAAGCGCGCGGCGCTAAAATCAGGTCAACAACCTCTACGTGTATACCAAAAAGAACAAGGTTGTGGCACAAATATCTCCTAAATTTGAAGCTTTGTGAGCAATGAATAAAACTAAACGAATCGAAATTCTCACTCGCCTGCGCGATAACAATCCACATCCCACAACGGAGCTAGAATTTAGCTCCCCTTTTGAGTTGCTAATTTCGGTGTTGCTTTCTGCACAAGCCACCGATGTCAGTGTGAATAAGGCGACCGCAAAATTATATCCCGTTGCCAATACACCAGAACAAATGGTTGCTCTTGGGGTCGATGGCATCAAAGAGTATATAAAAACCATCGGATTGTTTAACACTAAAGCAGAAAGCGTCTATAAAACTTGCCAAATTCTGATCGAAAAACATCAGAGCCAAGTTCCTGAGAACCGTGAAGCGTTAGAAGCCTTACCCGGTGTAGGACGTAAAACCGCCAATGTGGTACTCAATACGGCATTTGGCTGGCCAACGATTGCCGTCGATACCCATATTTTCCGCGTGTGTAACCGAACCAAATTCGCCCCAGGTAAAGATGTTGTTGAGGTCGAAGAAAAGTTACTCAAAGTGGTCCCTGCTGAATTTAAAGTTGATTGTCATCACTGGTTTATTTTGCACGGTCGCTACACATGCATCGCACGTAAACCTCGCTGCGGATCGTGTATTATTGAGGATCTTTGCGAGTTTAAAGATAAAGTTTACCCTGAAAATTAATCAAGTTAGCCTAAGATGCGAATTTCCACATCGTTATAAAGTCATTCGCATTTTTTTCTTGCTCTAAGACTTTGTCTTACGCAACAATAGAGCCAAACTCAACATCAAATAAACGGTAAGTATGTTTCAAGACAACCCATTACTAGCGCAACTCAAACAGACGTTGCATGCCAAAACACCTCGCGTCGAAGGTCTGGTTAAAAGCACAGAAAAAGGATTTGGCTTTTTAGAAGTCGATGGACAAAAAAGCTATTTTATTCCGCCTCCGCAAATGAAAAAAGTGATGCACGGAGATAGAATTTCTGCCGCCGTTCATACGGATAAAGACCGCGAGTTCGCTGAACCTGAAGAATTAATCGAACCATTTCTCAACCGTTTTGTCGGTAAAATTCAGAAAAAAGATAACGATAATCGCCTGTTTGTCATCCCTGACCATCCGCTGTTAAAAGATGCCATTTCATGCCGACCAATCAACGGTATTACCCATGAATTCAAGCAAGGTGACTGGGTCGTTGCCGAAATGCGCCGTCATCCACTAAAGGGTGACAAAGGCTTCTATGCTGAAATTACAGAATATATTACCTACGGTGACGACCATTTCGCACCGTGGTGGGTAACGTTACGCCGTCACCAATTAGACCGTGCAGAACCGGCAATGGTGGACAGTGAGCGTGATGACGAAGGTTTAGAACGTGTTGATTTAACTCATCTACACTTTGTCACTATCGATAGCGCAAGCACCGAAGATATGGATGATGCACTGTATATCGAAAAAACGGCTGAAGGTAACCTGAAGCTGTATATCGCTATCGCAGATCCAACCAGCTATATCAAGGAAGGAAGTGAATTAGACAAACTCGCTTTAGCTCGCTCATTCACCAATTACCTGCCTGGCTTCAATATTCCAATGTTGCCTCGCCAACTTTCTGATGACTTGTGCTCTCTGCGACCAAATGCCCGTCGCCCTGCTTTGGTTTGCGTTACGCAAATCCTGCAAGATGGTGCTATTGATAGCAATATCGAATTCTTCAGTGCATGGGTCGAATCAAAAACTAAGCTTGTCTACGATGAAGTATCTGATTGGTTAGAAGAAACGGGATCATGGAAGCCACAATCTGATGCCGATACACAACAAATCAGACTATTAAAAGAAATGGCGGATAAACGCCTGCAATGGCGTCATGATAATGCATTAGTGTTCAAAGACAGACCGGATTACCGTTTTGTTTTAGATGAAAATGGTAACGTGGTCGAGATCGTTTCAGAAAGTCGTCGCACTGCAAACCGCATTGTTGAAGAAGCGATGATCACCGCTAACTTATGTGCCGCTAACGTCCTGAAAAACAAATTAGGTTTTGGTGTATTTAACGTCCATATGGGCTTTGAACCGTTGCAGATCGAACAAGTCGTTCAAACGCTGAAAGATAATGGCATCGAAGCCAATGGTGAAGCTTTATTAACGCTTGAAGGCTTCCGTGAATTGCGTCGCCTATTAGATTCTCAGCCAACCCAATTCTTAGACAGCCGCATTCGCCGCTTCCAAACCTTTGCTGAAGTGAAAGCGGACCCAGGTCCACACTTTGGTCTGGGCTTCGAAGCATATGCAACATGGACATCGCCAATTCGTAAATACACCGATATCGTCAACCACCGTTTGTTGAAATCGATTATCGCAGGCGCGCCAACGCCAGCAAAACCAAGTGAAGAACTGTCAATAAAATTAGCAGAACGCCGCCGTGCTAACCGCATGGCTGAACGTGATGTTGGCGACTGGTTATACTCTCGTTACCTAAAACCATTTGAAGGAACTGAGACCAAATTCCCCGCTGAAATTATTGATATTACCCGTGGTGGTGTGCGCGTACGTTTAGTCGATAACGGCGCTGTTGCCTTTATCCCTGCGCCATTCTTACACAGTGTTCGTGATGAGATTCAATGCAGCCAAGAAACAGGCAGTGTATTGATCAAAGGCGAAAAAGCCTATCAATTAAACGATATTATTGATGTGAATATCGCAGAAGTACGCATGGAAACTCGCAATATCGTCGCTCGCCCAGCGGCGTAAGATATCCTTTCATTTTCCATTGAGACCATTATCTTGCGGTAATGGTCTTTTTTATTTGTTCAAATTACATTCAAAATGAATGAGTTAGCATTTAATGTTAAATATCTGGCGATTCTTAACATTTATTTCTGATTATTCCGATCCGTCTATTCGTTTTTCGTGATATTTTAATTTGGCTATATGCTGATACGTAATTATCATTATAAAAAATAGATTGGAGTAAACATCATGAAACGCATCCTCTCTTTTGTCATTATCGCAACGGTGGCACTGGGTCTCAGTGCTTGTTCAAATATGTCAAAACAGAATAAAAACACAGCGATTGGAGCGACTGTCGGTGCTGTTGGAGGCGCAATATTAACGGATGGAAGCGCACTAGGTACTGTAGGTGGCGCAGCTATCGGTGGGATTATTGGACATCAAGTTAAGAAGTAATTCTGACACACAGTATGATGATAAATGGGGGAAATTTCCCCCATTTTATTTTGGTTCAACCACCCGCCAATTTGACTTGGTAGCCTTTTGCTTCAAGTAACTGTTTTAGTAAGTCGCGTTTATCACCTTGAATTTCAATGTCACCGTCTTTGACCGCGCCACCGCAACCACATTTTTTCTTTAATTCTGCTGCGAGTTTTGCCAGTTCCGCATCATCAAGATCTAGCCCTGTGACAACACAGACCCCTTTACCTTTACGACCCGAGGTTTCACGGCGAATACGCACGATGCCATCACCTTTTGGTCGCACCGCTTTCGGCTTTTCTTCCTCAATGCGTCCAACGTCTGTGCTATACACTAAACGGCTGTTAGCGTCACTCATGCGATATCCCTGATTGATTGGTTGATCTGTTTTAAAGTCAGTGCAGGATCGTCACTCCGAGTGATTGGGCGTCCTATTACCATGTAGTCCACACCCGCCTCGAGCGCCTGTTGAGGCGTCATAATACGGCGCTGATCCCCCACATCACTCCCAACAGGGCGAATACCTGGAGTCACCAGCTTGAATTCTTGACCGCACACTGCTTTCAGTGCTTTGGCTTCATGTGCCGAACAGACTACACCATCAAGACCACACTGCTTGGTCAGGAGTGCTAAACGTTCTGCATGTTCTGCGGGGGTTAAGTTAATTCCAACGCCAGCAAGATCAGAAGCATCCATACTGGTTAATACTGTTACGGCTGTAAGTAAAGGTGCGTCTTTGCCATAGCTCTCAAGGGCTTGACGAGCGGCTTCCATCATACGAGCGCCACCGCTGGCATGGACGTTAACCATCCAAACACCCATTTCTGCTGCCGCTGAAACCGCTCGAGCGACGGTATTGGGAATATCGTGGAATTTAAGATCCAGAAAAACATCAAAACCACGGTCATGGAGTGACTTTACAAATTGAGGACCATTAAATGTGAACATCTCTTTGCCCACTTTTAAGCGACAATCGCGCGGATCAATCCTATCAACAAATGCGAGCGCTGCATCAGAATTTTCATAATCCAGAGCGACAATGATAGGCGAGTCAGTGTTAACGCGAACGAGGTTCTCAGTTGAGGAGTTCATTTCATAGCCTTTATTGAATATTATCAGAAATTAAAAGTGACACTGTCACTGACCATCCAGTCCACGAATCGGCTTAATGGTGTCCCAAGAGCGACAAGATGGACAGTGCCAATAGAGCGAACGGGAGGTAAAACCACATTTGTGGCAACGATAATCAGGTTTGGTTCGAATTTGTTCACCCACCATTTTACGCAGCAAGATCAAGCTCTCTTTCGCTCGACCTTCTTCCGCTTCCGCCAGATGGTAATCCATCAAACGGTAGAATAAACGCATAGTTGGATGACGCTGAATTTGGTCATTGATGTAACTCGCCGCGGCTTCGTGGTTTTGCTTTTCAACGATAATATCGGCGAGATATAACTCGGCAATAGCCCCAGTATTTCCATCAACACATTGTCGTAAATAGGCTTCCCAGCCGTCGGCCAGCCCTGTATGTCGATAACATTCATACAGTAATGGCAATGTTTCAGATACCAATTCTCTGTCTTGATGATAAACCTGCACTAATGCTGCAATGGCTTTCTCATAGTTACCTTGCTCAATAAAAATGCGCCCTTTCATAATCGAAACTCGTGCGCAATTTTTATCAGCCTGCTCACCTTTATTTAGCAAGCTTAGAGCTTCGTCAATATCATCACTCGCCAATTCTTGAGTGGCTAATTCACAGTAGAAATGGGCAATTTGCTCACGTAACTCTTCTGAGCCTAATTTTACCAATTTTGTCGCCGTTTCAATGGCTTTACCCCAATCACTGGTTAATTGATAAATCGACAATAATGATTGCAACGCGCTCTGTTTAAAATCCACTTCATCAGTAAGCTGTTGAAACATATTTTCAGCACGGTCATACACACCCGCGGTCATATAATCACGACCCAGCTGCTGAGTTGCTAACAAGCGTTGTTCAAATGAGAGTGCGGCACTTTCCACCAGCGACTGGTGAATACGAATAGCTCGCTCGACTTCACCGCGAGAACGGAATAAATTACCTAACGTCAGATGAGCTTCAAACGCGGAGCTATCTTCTGTTTTTAGCATTTCGAGGAACAAATCAACCGCTTTATCTTGTTGATTTGATAATAGGAAGTTCACGCCTGTCACATAGTCGCGTGACAAGCGATTAGCGTGCTGCTGCTTATCTTGCTGAGCACTTCTGCGCCCCATGTACCAGCCGTAGGCAGCGGCAACAGGTAGCAACAGAAAAAGCAACTCGAACATTGAGGATTATTCCTTGTTCTGAGCTGTCACTAATTCGGTTGAGTCAGAAATGGTCTTCTCTCCAGCACCCAATTGTGATTCTAAACGTCTAATTTTACGACGTGCATTCTTAAGGCTAACAATGGTACGCAAATAAAACACCGCACACACCAGCCACCCCAGCACAAAACCGACACCAAACAAGGTTGCAAGTAACGAGGATAACGAAAAATCCCCTTTTGCAATCAGGTAGTTAAATGTAATAACCTGATCATTGCTTGAACCTAGCGTAATCGACACAATAAAAACAGCGACCGCTAGTAATAAAATCAGAAAGTATTTCACATTTTTTCCCGTTATCAGTTCTTATCGTTCCAAAACATATCGCTGATAAGGTAGCATTTTCAGCGCATTCAGACAAAGTAAATTATTAACTTCGCCATTCCAATCGCACTAAAAACCGCCCTTTTTCATCAGGATAACTCGATCGGCGTGAAATTCATTTCTCGAATAACCGAGATTGATATATCCAACAGCCTAAAAGCGCAAAAAGTGCACTAATAAGTGTCGACGTAATAATATCTATTGGCCAATGCATACCGAGTAACATCCGACTGAGTCCAATCCCTTCAGCCCAACACAATAACCCGATCCCCAATATATACTGACGCTGTTGCCAGAACAGTGCCATTAATAATAACGCCCAAGCGGCCGCAAATAACATATGGCCAGAAGGGAAAGAATAGCCCGTTTCTACTTGCCAATGCTGACGTTGCCATTTCGGAATCAGAGAATTCGACTTCACGCTATTCTTGATTAAATCCGCGCGTTCCCCACGTTTTAAATTATAGAAGACTTGATGAGGGATTTGGGCCGTCTTCTCCAGCCACATCACATAAGGTCTTGGTTCTTGAAAAGAACTTTTCATCAAAGATTTAACACCTTGCGCACCAAGAATACAGAGCAAAATGATGACCAACAGTTTCAGCCATTGGCTTCGTTGATGACGAAATACCACCAGCGTTAATAACGTTAAGAACACGAAGGTAATATAGCTATACGGTAGCCCTGCGCTATCCGTTAGCCAAAGAAGCCATTTCATCGACGGTTGCTGTTCTGGCGACCAGTGCCAGCCTGTCACTATCATAGCTATCGGCGGTAATAGCAAAAAAATAACACTTATTGCAATAATATAAGCACTCTTTCTCATCTAGAATGATCCTTAAGTTTTAAATTATTCCCTAATAAACAAATTTCGCATGACCTTGTAATATCTCTGTTATAGTAGTACAGCGTCGGCTGTGTGCAAAGAATGCCGGACTCTATATGCAAACGTCATATAGCATCGATATATTTAACTTTAATAACTATATCGATTTACGTGTTTAATTCAGCAAGAGTTACTTTAACTAATGAAAGAAAATATGCAGCTAAAACGTATTGCCGAAGCCAAACTACCTACCCCTTTCGGTGAATTCCTAATGGTAGGGTTTGAGGAAATCGCAACCGGTCATGACCATGTTGCTCTCATTTTTGGTGATATTTCAGGCGCAACGCCAATACTCAGTCGAATTCATTCCGAATGTTTAACTGGCGATGCATTATTTAGTTTACGTTGTGACTGTGGTTTTCAGTTAGAAGCTGCGCTCAAGCAAATTAGTGAAGAAGGTCGAGGGGTGCTCCTGTATCACCGCCAAGAAGGCCGCAACATAGGATTACTGAACAAAATCCGTGCATATGCGTTGCAAGACCAAGGTTTAGATACCGTTGAAGCTAACCTAAAATTAGGGTTTAAAGCCGATGAACGTGATTTTACTCTGTGCTCTGATATGTATAAATTATTGGGGATAAATGAAGTCCGTTTACTGACGAATAACCCGAAAAAAATCGATATTATGCGTGAAGCTGGCATCAATGTGGTTGAGCGTGTGCCATTAATTGTTGGACGAAATCCTAGCAACGAACATTATTTAGATGTAAAAGCACAAAAAATGGGTCATATGTTATTTAAGCACCAATAATTAATCTATCTCAATCAGGAAGAGTGTTCCGCGCTCTTCCTATTATCTTGTCTTAATTCCCATTGTTACCATAATACTTGAATCCATAACATTTGACGGATGTTATATTCACATTCTTTTTATAAGGTTTATACTGTTCGCAATTTAATACCATTCATTATTTAATACATCGAAAAATGAGAGTGGAACATTCCCACATAATAATCCGAATGGGAAATGTCTATTTTTCGTCTACCAAGGAGATAGTGTGAATAACCTGCATTCCATCCAACGCATGAGAAGACTGCGTAAAAGTGAACAATTCCGCGACCTATTCCAAGAAACCCATCTCTCCATTAATGATTTATGTTTACCTATCTTTGTTGAAGAAGGTTTAGACGATTACGCCCCTATCGCCAGTATGCCAGGCGTAGTTCGTATCCCAGAGAAACGTTTAGCGCATGAAATTGAGCGTATTGCCAAAGCGGGCATTAAATCTGTGATGACATTTGGCGTTTCCCATCACTTAGATGAAAATGGTAGCGATGCATGGCAAGAAAATGGCCTGGTGGCACGTATGTCTCGCATCTGTAAAGAGACAGTCCCAGAAATGATTGTAATGTCAGACACCTGTTTCTGTGAATATACTTCTCATGGGCATTGCGGTGTGATGCATGGTGACGTTGTTGATAACGATCAGACTATCCATAATTTGGGTCTACAAGCGGTTGCTGCGGCACGTGCAGGTGCTGATTTTATTGCGCCATCCGCAGCAATGGATGGGCAAGTTGCCGCTATCCGCCATGCGCTGGATGCGGCTGGATTTACAGATACCGCAATCATGTCTTACTCCACTAAATTCGCCTCTGCCCTGTATGGTCCATTCCGTGACGCAGCGGGTTCATGCTTAAAAGGTGATCGTAAAACTTACCAAATGAACCCAATGAACCGCCGCGAAGCGCTACATGAGTCTCTCATCGATATGCAAGAAGGTGCAGATGCACTCATGGTGAAACCGGCAGGTGCCTATTTGGATATCATCCGAGACCTACGCGAATGCACTCAATTACCGATCGGGGCTTACCAAGTCAGCGGTGAATACGCCATGATCAAATTTGCAGCCCAAGCGGGAGCAATTGATGAAACACGCGTGACACTGGAAAGCTTAGGTGCTATCAAACGTGCAGGTGCTGACTTAATCTTTACCTATTTCGCACTGCAATTAGCAGAAAATAAAATCTTATAATTTATTATTTAGATAGAAAAAACGCCGATGCTGGATATAAACACAGTATCGGCGTTTTCGTTCATTTTAGCTTAATTATTAAACAACTTGCTAGTTAACTCGCCTTCTTTTGTTGAAAAGCAAGCTGCTCAGATAAACGGTCTGCATACATTTGCGCCGTTTCTGGAGATAATAACCCAGCAATCAGGAGATCTTTTTTACCATTCGTAAGGTCTGCCACCACGCCCCACGTTTCAATATCCATCGCTTCACAATCAAGCTCATGCTCAGTAACAGGCAAAATATCAAAAAAATCTTTTAACGGTGCAATAGAAATTGCGGTGTATTCCGCATTTAGACCTAATGGGAATTCTTTATCTGCATATAATCTTAAATCATGAACTTCCGTTTCTGGCGTTCTCATTACAACGGAATATAGGTTCGGAATATGTTCTAAAATGTCACGAACTTCATCATTAGCACCGGCACAATGTGTCGTACTTAATAAAATGTCTGCTGCCCACAATGCGCCCTTGAAAAAATCAGTTTCATTGATAATCGCCATATTAATTTCCTTTACGCTATTTTCGATAAATGCGGTCACATCATTCCATCAAACTACTGAACTTTTTCTGAATACTGACTACCACAATAGCTGAGAAGCTGGCTAAAAAACTTGAGAAATAACAATATTAAGCATTAATAAAGAAAAAACGCCCGCGATAACAATCGCAGGCGTTATAAACGAACGCTAATTGAGCATTTGGCGGATCACATAATGTAAGATCCCACCATGTCGGTAATATTCCATTTCGGTCGCCGTATCAATCCGGCAGCGAGTTTTAATCTCTTTCACCTCACCATTACCATACGTAATTGTCACCTTAAGATCTTGGCTCGGACTTAAAGATTGAAGCCCTACCACGTCAATACGTTCGTCACCTTTTAAGCCTAAACTTTTGCGCGTTTCACCGCCGGTAAATTCTAATGGGATCACCCCCATTCCAATTAAGTTAGAACGGTGAATACGTTCATAAGATTCAGCTATTACTACGCGAACCCCCAGCAGATTAGTGCCTTTTGCAGCCCAATCTCGACTAGAGCCTGACCCGTATTCTTTACCTGCAATAATAGCTAATGGACGCTTCTCTTGCTGGTATAGCATCGCCGCATCAAAAATAGCCATTTGTTTACCCGTTGGAATATGCACGGTATAGCCACCTTCAACACCGGGTACCATTTCATTACGAATACGGATGTTGGCAAAGGTTCCTCGCATCATCACTTCATGGTTACCACGACGGGAACCATAAGAGTTGAAGTCTGCTACCGCAACACCATGCTCCTGCAAGTAACGCCCAGCAGGACTGTCCTTCTTAATATTTCCCGCTGGAGAAATATGGTCTGTTGTCACCGAATCCCCAAGAATTGCGAGAATGCTCGCACCATGAATATCAGCAACAGGTTTAGGCTGGGCGGGCATATTTTCAAAAAATGGCGGGTGGCGGATATAGGTCGAATTCCCTTGCCAGTGATACGTTGAAGAGCTTTCCACATTCAGCGCTCGCCATGCTTCATCCCCTTCAAATACCGCATTATATTCCTTATGGAACATATCCGTTTTGACTTTCTCAACTGCACTGGCAATTTCCGCGCTGGATGGCCAAATGTCTTTTAGATAGACAGGCTGTCCTTGTTTATCCATGCCTAATGGATCAGTTTTTAAGTTAACGTGCATATTACCCGCAAGCGCATAGGCAACCACCAATGGTGGTGATGCTAACCAGTTAGTTTTAACGAGCGGATGGATACGTCCTTCAAAGTTACGGTTACCTGAAAGCACTGCACCGACCGTCAAATCAGACTGTTTAATTGCCTCCTCAATAGACGCAGGTAACGGACCAGAGTTACCAATACAGGTTGTACAGCCATAGCCCACAAGGTTAAAACCTAATTGATCAAGATAAGGGGTTAATCCTGCCAATTTGAGGTAATCAGTCACCACTTTAGAACCTGGAGCCAAAGAAGATTTAACCCACGGTTGGCGCATCAACCCTTTTTCTACGGCTTTTTTCGCCAGCAACCCTGCCGCCATTAAAACGCTCGGGTTAGACGTGTTAGTACATGATGTGATAGCCGCAATCACAACTGCGCCATCAGTCAGATCAAATTCGTGCTCTTGATAATTAACCCGCGGATGTGCATGTTTATCCTGTTTATTGAGCTCTAAATCCACAGCGCTTTGGAATGCGTTTGGTACTTGGCTCAGCTCAACACGGTCTTGAGGACGCTTAGGGCCTGCAAGGCTAGATTCTACCGTCCCCATGTCTAGCGCTAATGTACTGGTGAATATTGGCTCATCCCCCTGATGACGCCATAAACCTTGTTGTTTACTATAGGCTTCCACCAGCGCAATTTCATCATCTTGGCGTCCAGTGAGTTTCATGTATGACAATGTTATTTCATCAATTGGGAAGAAACCACACGTAGCACCATATTCTGGCGCCATATTGGCGATAGTTGCTCGGTCGGCTAACGGTAAATCTGCCAAACCATCACCGTAGAATTCGACAAATTTACCCACAACACCCTGTTTTCGCAGCATTTGAGTCACAGTTAATACTAAGTCAGTCGCCGTGATCCCTTCTGCCAATTTTCCAGTTAGTTTAAAGCCTACAACGTCTGGGATCAGCATAGAAACGGGCTGACCAAGCATCGCGGCTTCTGCCTCAATCCCACCAACACCCCAACCTAATACGCCAAGACCGTTGATCATGGTGGTGTGAGAGTCTGTCCCGACCAGCGTGTCCGGATAGGCCATTAATTTACCGTCAACCTCTTCATGCCAAATCGCTTTACCGAGGTATTCAAGGTTAACTTGGTGACAGATCCCCGTTCCCGGCGGCACCACTCTAAAACGGTTGAAGGCTTTTTGCCCCCAGCGTAAAAAGAGGTAACGTTCATGGTTGCGTTTCATTTCAATTTCAACGTTGTCATCAAACGCTTGGGTATTACCAAACTCATCAACCATCACGGAGTGGTCAATGACTAAATCGACAGGAGATAACGGGTTCACTTGATTAACATTGCCACCTAACGATTTAACTGCCTCACGCATCGCAGCAAGGTCAACAACCGCAGGAACACCCGTAAAATCTTGCATCAGCACTCGAGCTGGACGATAAGCAATTTCTCTATCTGCATGGGCATTTTTTTGCCAATCAATGATGGCTTGGAGATCGGCGTCAACGACGGATTTACCGTCGATATGACGCAACAAATTTTCGAGAAGAACTTTGAGGGACTTAGGTAATCTTGCCCCGCTACCCAACTGTTTTTCGGCAAGGGCAAGACTGAAGTAATTATACTGTTTGTTACCGACATTCAGCGTTGCTGCACTGTTTGCTTTCAAACTCAACGACATAACTCCTCCTTGGCGTTTTTATCACCTTATTTTTTTACGCAGTATTATTAATCATAGTCCTCATAATCAATTCCTTTATAGATTTTGTGCCAATTATAAGATCGGTAGCTCAATCTCTTTGAAAAACTCTTCAATATCTTCGTTATTACGTAAAGCAATCGCTTTATCAACCACATCGCGAGTCAAATGTGGAGCAAAACGCCAAATAAAATCATACATGTAACTACGTAAGAAACTGGTGCGTTTAAAACCAATCTTCGTGGTGCTATAGCTAAACTTATCGCGCATATCAATCACCACTAAGTCTTTATCCACTTCAGGATCAACTGCCATGCTGGCGATAATTCCAATCCCTAAACCGAGCTTCACATAAGTTTTAATCACATCCGCATCCGTTGCAGTGAAAATGATTTTCGGCTCTAATCCTACTTTTTGGAAAGCGACATCCAGCTCCGAACGCCCTGTAAAACCATGGGTATACGTGACAATTTGGTATTCGGCAATATCTTCAATCGTGACATTCTTTTTCTCTGTTAAAGGATGCCCTGTAGGCACGATGACACAACGGTTCCAGTGGTAGCATGGCAGCATGATCAGATCGCTATACAGATGGAGTGCTTCTGTCGCAATAGCAAAATCACTATTACCTTTGCAAACCTCTTCCGCTATTTGCGTTGGCGAACCCTGTTGCATATGCAAAGACACATGAGGATAACGTTCTATAAAGGTTTTAATGACTGGAGGTAAGGCATAACGTGCTTGGGTATGGGTGGTGGCAATCTTTAAGCTACCGCGATCGGGGATGGTATGTTCGCCCGCAACCGAACGAATAGCTTCAATCTTGGAAAGTACTTCACGGGAAATGCGGACAACCTCTTCACCTGCGGGGGTGACATGCGTTAAATGCTTTCCGCTACGTGCAAATATTTGAATACCCAATTCATCTTCTAGCATTCTGACTTGCTTACTGATCCCTGGTTGGGAAGTAAATAGCCCTTCCGCCGTCGATGAAACATTCAGATCATGGTTAACGACTTCAACAATATATCGCAGCTGTTGTAACTTCATATTTGCCCCACCTCTCACAGAAAATCGTTTTTGCTATAGCTAAAAAACATTACATATAACAAAAAGTAATATTGTTTAATATATATATAACCAATATAACATCAAACTAATCAAAATAAACAGTATGATGATAATATTTCATCTCACTGATAAAAAAAGGCAGTCCCAAGTAAGGTATTGCAAAGTCAGATTATTTTTTTCTTCGACTATGCTTGAATAATTAGCATGCGAATTTTATTCCCATTTTGCGGTGAGCATCCTATTTAGACTACAGAGAGGTTATCTAGATGCGTATAAAAGTTTTAGCCATGATGGTCGGTTTATCAACCCTATCCTTTGCGCCTCACTTATTAGCGAAAGAGCTATCTTACGGTCAGCAAAAAATTGTGTTATCCGATTCAATTGTGCCGGGTAATGATTTCTATCAATACGTGAATCATGATTGGATTAATAACGCCAAGATCCCAACCGGCATGCCTCGAATTAACTCCTTCGTGGATTTGTATTTAAGTACCGAAAAACAAACGCAATCCATCATTGATGAATTGAAGCAAGCCCCAGAAAGCAGCTTGAATCATAATCAGAAAAATATTCGTAATTTATATTTAAGCTACCTTGATGAAGCCAGTATTGAAAAAGCGGGATTAACACCGATAAAGGCAGATTTAGCAGCCATTGCTCAAGCGAAAGATCATAACGATATTAGCCGACTAATGACACTGCCAGGTTATACCTCCGTCTTGTCTTATTGGGTCGATTTAGACGCGAAGGCGCCAGATACCTATATTTTGTATCTTGGACAAGGTGGACTTGGGTTACCTAACCGTAATTACTACCTTGACGACACGCCGCAAATGAAAGAAATCCGCAAAAACTATATTGCCTATATTGCGACTATTTTGAAATTAGCGGGCGAAAAAGATGTTAAGAAAAAAGCACAGCAGATCTTTAACCTCGAAAAATCCATTGCTGAAGTCCATTGGAGTCCTGAAGCACGACGCGATACCATCAAAAATTACCACCCAATGACCTTAGCCGAAATGAAGAAATTCACCGATGGTTTTGCGTGGGATAGCTTTATTCAGCACTGGAAATTAACTGACCAACAACTGGCTAAAGTGGTTGTTGAAAATGATACCGCAGTAGAAAAAACGGCACAAATTTTTGCCAAAACCCCCGTTTCTATCTTGAAAGATTACCTGACATTCCAGTATGTGAATGACCATGCGAGTTATTTAAACAAAACCCTATCCGATGCTCGATTCGATTTTTACTCGAAAAAACTGAATGGCGTTGAGAAACAACGAACTCGCCAAGAACGTGCCCTGCAAACTGTCAACGCATTGCAAGGTGAACCTCTTGGACAGATCTATGTGGAGAAATATTTCAACCCACAGTCAAAAGAGAAAATCCAAGATTTGGTGAGCTATGTACGGGGAACCTTCAATGCACGCCTAAAAGATAATGATTGGATGGATGAACCGACACGCCAAGAAGCGCTGAAAAAATTAGAGCAGTTCACTGTCAAAGTGGGCTATCCGGATAAATGGAATGACTTCAGTTCAATCAATTTGAAACCCAACACATTGATGGACAACTATAAGCAAGTGGAAGCATGGTCGTATAATGATGCCATGAGCAAAATTGGACAGCCTGTACGTAAGTGGGAATGGGGCATGACTCCGCAGACCATTAATGCTTATTTTAATCCGGTACAGAATGAAATAGTGTTCCCTGCTGCCATTTTACAAGCACCATTCTTCGACCCAAATGTCGATCCTGCTTATAACTATGGTGCCATTGGTGCCGTAATTGGTCATGAAATGGGGCATGGCTTTGATGACCAAGGTAGCTTATATGACGGAACCGGTCAGCTACGCAACTGGTGGAGTGACAGTGCTAAAGAGCACTTTAAAGAGAAAACGTCCAAATTGGTGGATCAGTATAATGGCTTTGCTGTCGATGGGCAGAAAGTGAATGGTGAATTAACTCTCGGCGAAAATATTGGGGATTTAGGCGGCTTAAACATTGCACTAAGTGCCTATAAACAATTTGCTAAAGAGAACTACCCAAATGGCGAGCCTCCGATTATTGATGGTATGACGGGTCTACAACGTTTCTTTATTTCGTGGGCAAGAACATGGCAAGAGTTGTCGAATAAGGAATCTGAACGCAATAAGATCCTCACCGATCCTCACAGCCCAAATCAGTTCCGCGCCAATGGTGTTGTCCGTAATATCGATGAGTGGTATACCACTTTCGGCGTTGATAAGGATAATGCCCTGTACCTCGCACCAGAAAAACGCATTAAGATTTGGTGATGGTTTTTGGTGTTTTATAAGATAAAGGCGCTAACCAGCGCCTTTTTTTATGATGGTGTTATACCGTCATACATTCTAAATAACGAGAATGATAACTCAGAGCCTTCCTTCTAAATAATTTA